>JAUYME010000004.1 GCA_030699515.1 bacterium | reverse complement strand
AGGCAATGAAGCTACCCTAAATGAACTTATGGAGCTAAATTTACAGCTAGTCGCAATCTATAAGAAACGCAAAAACTTTGCATCCAGATCCCGAGCAGCAATCGGGGAAAGGGCCGACCTGCCCGAACTAAACAGCTAAATCTAAAGTGCTAAAGTGCTAATCCGATGTCCCACATCTCATGGCCGTGAGATGTGGGAAAAAACTTACATAGCCAATCTTAGCACATCGATTGCTCAGCCCCGCTCTTCTCTAATACCGGAACCTGTGGAAAGACCAAAAACATAAACCCTCGCAATGGTAGAATAAAACTATGAAAAAATACCTTTTAGATTTTGGCATTGGGATTTTGCTAGCATATGTTGTTTCATGGACGGGGGTTTTTGGATATTTTGAAATGAATTTAGGAAACTTATATATACACGCCTTTGCCGGCATAGTTTCAGTAGCAGTGATTTTTACGCTTTGGAATTTTCGAAGAACCCATAAATCATATATGCATATAATTGTGGGGACTACCCCGGTATTTTTAACAGAAGTTTTTGGCATCTTAATTGGAAGTTCATTGTTTTAAAACATTGAAATTTTGACATTTATGTCATAGGCTTAACCCCAATGAGAGGAGTACTCATTAAATTTGCAGTTTGCCTAACTTTCGCCGGCAGCCTTTTGGTGCCGGTTTTTGTCAATGCAGAGGGGCGCACCGTGTTTGAAGTTCCAGATATTAATAGTGAAAGCGGATACTGGGGAGGTTTCCGATTATCTGATAGGAAAAAGATAGCGATAAAATATAGGCCCCAATTTACGCATTCAATCTGTGAGATGCAGCACAGAATTAGCGCAACAGCAGGTCCAACCGATGAATTAATTTTAAGGATATATAAAGGTCCAGGTATAGAAAGCGGAGAATTAATAGAAGAAATTATCACTCCTGCCTCAGAGCTGCCAAGCCACACACAAATATATTCTTCATTCCCGCTCAGCGAGTGCGTAGTTGCAAGTCCGGGCGAGGAATACAATTTTGTTTTTTCAAAAAGTAATCCAAATTCAGGCCTTTATAGCTCCGCACTAAGATATACGGGTAGCCCAAAGGCACCAAGCAAAATACAAGAAACCGACTATTTTCAGTTCTATCAAGGAGGCTGGCACGAAGACACATCAAAGGACTTTAGCCTTCTCCTTAAAGGCTACCGAGAGCCCGTGGTTATAATTCCGGGCATTTTAGGCACAAGAATTAATAATGCGGATACGGGTGAGGAAATCTGGCCCAAACAAATAGAAGTCTTCGGTGGAGACGAGGGCTTAAATACGCTTATATTAGAAAACGATGGAAAGGCTGACACAACCCCAGTAAATTTGGGCGAAATAATTTTAACCGAAAGAGGCGATGATTTTTACAAACCGCTAATAGACCAATTCTCCAAATACGAAGAAAGCAAAGATCTAATTCTTTACCCATACGATTGGCGCAAAGACCTAAATAGCGAAGCTACATTGCTTGCCACAAAGATTGAGCAAGCGGCTAGTAGCTCAATAACGGGCAGGGTAAACATAGTGGCTCACAGCATGGGTGGTTTATTAGCAAAAGAATATTTACGCCAAAATGGAGATGAGCAAATAAACCAAATTGTGCTCATGGGTTCGCCGAAACTAGGCTCTCCAAAAGCTTTTAAAGCATTGAACTGGGGTGATGATATGAATATTAGCAAGCTTGGCCTAGGCTTGAATGCAGAGAGAATGAAAATCATCGGCCAAAACATGCCAGCAGTTTACCAGCTTCTTCCAAGCAGAGAATATCTTGCAAGAGAAGGCCACGGTTACGTTCAAGATAGAAGAGACTCCAGCAACTTAAAGGTTCTAGATTTTGAAGCCATTAAGGATTTCATGCTAGAGAATCCGGAAGATTCTCGAAATGAAGCACTGATTAATTTGGCAGATGATTTTCATACTGCATTAGACAGCTTTAACTTCCCAGAGGAAAAAACCCACAACATCATTGCCTGCCAGCATCCAACAACAATCGGTGGCTTCTTACTGTATCCAAAAGGAAAGGTTGAAGTGTATTTTGTAGATGGCGACGGTACGGTGCCAACACTAAGCGGAAACTATCAATCCGTAGCAGGGCAAAGCTATTATGCGCTGAATAATGACCTAGCAGTAGATCACACAGGACTAGTGAAAAACTCAGAAACCACAGCATTGGCTAGAAAAATTATTGAAGGTGAGGAAATTAATCTCGAAGACGGCATATCTAGCAGCTTTGAAGAATGCTCAAAGGGCGAACTTTCTAAAAACAAAGTCATCTCCACCCACTCTCCGGTAATTCCACATTTTTATGACAGCAACGACAACCACACCGGGCCGGATGAGAATGGCGACATAGAGCTTGGCATTCCCGGCTCCGATTACTTCATCATTGGTAAAAATCATTTTGGCATCATTCCGGACGGAGTTAGTTTTAGAGTAGAAATAGAAGGAACGGGAACAGGAAGCTTTGACTTCAAAATCAAAAGCTACACCGGCACTGAAATTGAAGAGATAAAAGTATTTTTGGAAGTTCCAATAGAAAATATAAATCTAAAAGCCAGCTACGACCCGGATACTGAAAAACTCACGCTAGACAAAACAGGGGATGGAGAAACAGAAGACGATATAGAACTAAGCCCTAGCTCGGTTTTAAGTGATGAAAGCGCTCAAGATACAGATCCACCCACAATATCCATTCAGGGTGTAGAAGAGAAAGAGTATGTTATTGATGAGAATAACGATAATTTACTTCATATTTTAGTCACCTCAGAAGACAGCGGATCTGGCTTGATCAGCGAAAGCCAAAGCCTAAACGGAGAACTTTTTGACGACATTGTAATAAATACAAGCGAAATTGGCACTGGCGAACACGTTTTTGCGGTAGAGGCCTATGATAAAGCAGGGAACCTAGCGCTAAAAGAAATCCACTTTACTGTGGTCGAAGATCCCGAACAAAGCAACGACTCTGGCGAGTCGGCTTCGGACGGGACTAATCCGACTGATGAGTCTGAAACAGATGAAAATCAGGAAGAAGAACCCCCTGTAGAAAACGAGGAAAATGAAGAGGAACAGCAGGAGCAAGAAGAAACAGAAGAGGAAAATTCAAATTCAGAAACTAATAGCGAAAACGATGATAGCGGCGGCAGCGTTATCGTTGGCTCCGGATCTGCAGCAGCGAGCGGCCAAGTGCTTGGCGTAAGCACCATAAACGAAGAGCTAAGAATGCAGTTGCTAATGCAATTGCTTGATCTCCTCAAGCAGCTTTTGGCTCTGCTTCAAGCACAAGTTTTGTAAAAACATGAAGGGCAGGGTAAAGCAATTTAGCTTGCTTGTTTTAAACTGTTATTCAGCGATATGCTATAGAGTGTGAAACACTCTTAATTATGCCTCGAATTATCATGCATTTAGACATGGACGCTTTCTTCGCCGCAATTGAAGAAAGAGACAAGCCCAGATTAAGAGGCCGGCCGATTGTTATAGGCGCAGACCCCATGGGAGGCAGGGGCAGAGGAGTGGTCTCTACCGCAAATTATTTAGCCCGAGAATATGGCATAAAATCGGCCCTTCCAATTTCCAGAGCTTGGAAATATTCACAGCAGGCAAAAGCAGAAGGGAAACCCGAGGCCGTTTTTCTTGAACCAAACATCAAAAAAGCAGAGGAAGAAGGCGATAGAATTTTTTCTTATCTAATAACCAAGGTGGATACCTTGCAGGTTGCAAGCATTGATGAAGCCTATGCCGACATTAGCTCTGTCAAAACTTATAAAAACGCAGAAGAGTTGGCTAAAGAAATTAAAAACCATATAAAAAGCAAGTTTGGCTTAACGGCCTCTATTGGAATTGGCCCAAACAAACTCATTGCTAAAATTGCCAGCGACGAAGAGAAGCCGGACGGCCTAACGATTATTCCCCCGCAAAAAGTTCAAGTTTTCCTTGATCCAAAAAGTGTTCGAATTATTCCCGGCATTGGTCCAAAGGCAGAAGAGGAGCTTGCAAAAATCAATATTAAAACTATTAAAGGTTTAAGAAGCCTCAACAAAGAAACTTTAGTAAAAAAATTCGGCAAGCGGGGCAGCGATTGGTATGAAAAATCTCGTGGGCAAGACGACAACCCCATAACGGTAGATCGCGAGATAAAAAGCATTGGCAAAGAGCACACCTTTCAAAAAGATACGCTGGATAGCGGCGAAATTATTGATAGTTTTAAAAAACTTATTCGCTCCGTTACTCGCTCTATCGCCAAAAAACAAATTAAATTTAAAACAGTTGCAATTAAGGTTCGCTTTTCCGATTTTCAAACTCTAACTCGCAGTAAAACTTTAAAAGAATATACAAGCAGCGCCAAAGTTTTAGAAACAGAAAGTCTTCAGCTTCTTCTGCCCTTCTTAGACAGCCGCAGTAATCCAAAACGCAAAAAAATCAGACTAATCGGCATCCGCGCCGAAAACTTAACTGCCCCGCTGAAATAGCGAATTTTTCACACCCATCCACAACACTATTTGGATATTTGCACAAATTTGCCAATAGTGTAAATCACTCAAGCTCCACTAAACATTGAAACATTGTTGCAAATGTTTAAATGTCGTAAAAGCAAAACGCCGCGCTCACGAGGAGTCGCGGCGCGGCCTGCGGTAGTACTCCACCACTACCAGATTAATCAGGTTAAGCAGTAGTGCGGCGAAGTGCCCATAGAAGATGACCTGTTTGTTGATCGTCAGGATGCTTGGGGCGATCAAGGCTAGTGCAAGCACTGTCAGCCTTGGCCACCAGATCGCCACCTCGGACGCATCCTTCAGTCGAAGCGACTTCAGGGCTTGAGTTGCTGGTGCAAAGGCCATTAACACGAAGCCAATCGCCGCCAGAACCTCAAAGAACTTCATGCGAACCTCCTTCAGACAGACAATAGTTAGCCGCACCGCAATAGTCAAGTTTTTTGGCCTTTCTTGCTTCTTTCCTCTACAACCTATAACCTATAACCTATAACATATAACCTATTTTATTCCGTTTTCCTCTATAACCTACAACCTATAACCTCTTTTCCTATGTCCAAATACTACAACGCCAACAAAACAAAAAATCTCTACGATCCTAAAGGCAAAGAGCCCTTTACTTTGAGCCGTTCTAAAATTGATTTATTTATGCAGTGCCCACGCTGCTTCTATCTTGATGCCCGCCTTGGCACTGGCCGGCCGCCGGGTTTTCCGCTTACCCTAAACGTTGCCGTAGATCATCTGCTTAAAAAAGAATTTGATATTCACAGAGCAAAAAAAACGGCTCACCCCATGATGCAAACTTATGGCATAGACGCTGTTCCTTTCGAGCACACAGAGTTAGGTAAATGGCGTGAGCCGGATTTTGGCCGAGGCGGAGTACGCTACTTACACAAACCAACAAATTTTTTAGTTTACGGAGCAGTAGACGACATCTGGGTCAACCCACAAGGGGAGCTAATAGTCGTAGACTACAAAGCCACAGCAAAGGCCACAACGCCAAATTTAGATGGAGATTTGGGTGCGCAGTATATTCGCCAAATGGAAGTTTACCAGTGGTTGTTAAAAAATAACGACTTCAAAGTAAGCAAAACCGGATATTTTGTTTACGTAAACGGCAGGAAAGATGTAGAAGCCTTTGACGGCAAGCTAGAGTTTGATGTAATTGTGCTTCCCGCAGAAGGAGAAACCGCTTGGATAGAAAGTGTTTTGGAAAAGATTAAAGCAACTCTAGAGGGCGGCAAGCTTCCGCAAAGTGGAGACGACTGCGACTATTGCGACTACAAAAACGCTGCCTTCAAAAAAGAAAACGAAGCTGCAAAAGAAAAGGAGGGCGGCACATTGTTTTAAAAGCACTGGACCCCTCACCCAATAATCCCGAAAAGACAGCTGTGCTATTTACTCTTTTGAATGAAAATTCTTAAAAAGAGCCGACATTTCAAGTATTGGGTGAGGGGTAGACAAAATCTAGCCCTATGTTATTGTGCTTTTGTTTGTAGAGCCTTAGGGTATTTTTAATACAACCTAAGGAAGGTCATTCTACAGATCATTAAAAAAGTTCAAAAGGTTAGGCGCTGCCGTATATGGCAGCGCAGATACAATGGCAAAGAAACTATTTGTAGGAAACCTTCCTTACACTATTGACAGCGAAGGGCTAAAAGCTTATTTCGCAAGCGCTGGTACTATTACCGACGCTGTTGTTATCAGTGATAAGTTTTCTGGACGCTCAAAGGGCTTTGGCTTCGTAGAGTTTGAAAACGACTCTGAAGCTGAGGCAGCTGTTGAAGCGTTCAATGGAAAAGAAATGGAAGGAAGAGAACTGACTGTTAACGAAGCCCGTCCAAAGGCAGACGCAGCATAAATTCCATCCTAAAACAAAAAATCCGCATTATGCGGATTTTTTGTTTGTTTACCCGCCCAAATTCTCTGAATTTAGGCGGGCGGTAATTTTTATCTCAAGCAAATGTTAAAATAAATCCATGCTAAGTGAGGAATTAAAATCAATAGTTCAAGGCGATGTAATAACAGACAGCGAGGCTCTGCGCCATGCCAGCCGAGACGCCAGCCTTTTTGAGCTTACTCCTCAAGTTATTGTTGCGCCCAAAGATACAAACGACATTTCCGCTTTAGTAAAGTTTGTCAGCGAAAATACTCACAGTGAAAAACATCTTTCTCTAACCGCCAGAAGTGGGGGAGCTTGCATGAGCGGCGGGCCATTAAGCGATTCTATTATCCTAGATATGAAGCCCTACTTCAACAAAATTTTAGATGTTAATGAAAACAACGCTACGGTTCAGCCCGGCACTTATTATAGGGATTTTGAAAAAGAAACTCTGCGGCACGACAGAATTATGCCCAGCTATCCGGCCAGCCGCGACATTTGCACTGTTGGCGGAATGGTAGCCAACAATGCCGGCGGAGAAAAAACGCTTTCCTACGGCAAAACTCAAGACTACGTTCTAGAGCTAAAGACGGTTCTTGCTAATGGAAAAGAATACAGCTTCAAACCGCTTTCAAAAGCAGACCTTAATATCAAAATGAAACTTCAAAATTTTGAAGGCGAGCTTTACCGAAAAATTTTCAATCTCATTGAAAGCAACAAAGAGCTGATAATGAATGCTAAGCCGAACGTAAGCAAAAACAGCGCCGGCTATTATCTTTGGGATGTCTACGATGGCAAAACTTTTGATCTTACTAAGCTTTTAGTCGGTTCCCAAGGAACACTTGGCATTATCACCGAAATAAAATTCCGCCTAATCCAACCTAAAAAGGCAAGCAAAATGCTTGTTATTTTCCTCAAAAAAGAAGACATCCCAAAGTTGGGAGAGATTGCAACTAAAATTCTTGAATTTAAACCGGAAACTTTTGAGTCTTACGATAAAAATACTTTTAAGCTTGCCCTTAAGTTTTTCCCAAGCCTCATAAAGGCCCTTCGGCCAAAACATGTTTTTAAAATGATAATGCATTTCTTACCGGAATTCTGGATGCTTCTTACCGGCGGGCTACCGGAGATGGTTCTAATGGCAGAATTTACCTCAGATTCCCAAGAAGAGTTGGATAAAAATGCATCTTCGGCAGAAAAAGCGGTAAAAGATCTTGATTTAAAAACTCACATCACAAAAAGCGAAGAAGAAGAGGAAGAATTCTGGGTAATTCGACGCAAAAGCTTTGAGCTGTTAAGAAACAAGATAAAAGGCAAACAAACTGCGCCCTTTATTGACGATATTATTGTCCGGCCAAAATATCTACCGGAATTTCTGCCAAAACTTAGCGCCATTATCCAAAAATACGAGGATAAACTAATTTATACGGTTGCCGGCCACATTGGCGATGGCAATTTGCATATTATTCCGCTAATGGATTTAACAGATCCAACTGTGCGCGCCGTTATCCCAAAACTTTCCGACGAAGTCTATGCGCTGGTTAAAGAATACAAAGGCTCAATCACCGCAGAGCACAATGACGGCATAATTCGCACGCCTTATCTACAAGACATGTATGGTGAAGACGTTTATAATCTATTTAAGGAAGTTAAAAATATCTTTGATCCAAAGAATATTTTTAATCCCGGCAAAAAGGTGGGAGGCACAAAAGCTTTTGCGCTTGCTCACATGAAAAAAGATAACCAACATGACCTTTAGTTTTTTATCTAACCTATAAACTATTACCTACTAACTAGGCATATGCATCCACACATAATCCCATACACAATTATCGCAGCTCTTGCCTGGGCCGGGTTTTTTGTCTGTGTTTATATTCACTCAAAGAAAACAAAAAATCAGCCTATGCTTTGCTATGTTGGCGCAGATTGCGACAAGGTAGTGCATTCGCAATACTCAAAGTTCTTTGGCATTCCTCTGGAATACTTAGGCATGATTTATTATGCCCTGCTCGGCTTTAGCTATCCGGCAGTTTTACTTTTCCCCAGTCTTGCCAATCCTACCTTCGCCTTTATTCTATTTGGCCTTACAGTTGCCGCCTTTCTTTTCAGCATCTATTTAATTGCAATCCAGGCCTTTGCATTGGGTGAGTGGTGCACATGGTGTTTGTTCTCGGCAGGCATTTCAACCATTATTGTCACAATCACTTTGTTCAACGTAGAGCCCTCCGTTATTGCCACCATCTCAAAACTAACGAGCATTTCACTTATCTTTCATTTAATTGGCATTGCGCTTGGTGTTGGTGCCGCAACCATATCCGACATTTTCTTCTTCAAATTCTTAAAAGATTTCAAGATTTCACAAATTGAATCAGAAATTCTTAATACTTTAAGCCAGGTTATCTGGTTGGGAATTGGCTTTTTGCTGTTATCTGGCCTCGGCCTCTTTCTTCCGGCCGCTGCAACATACGCCGTAAGCGCAAAATTCATCACCAAAATGATTGTCGTTGCCATCCTTATCGCTAATGGAATCTTCCTGAACTACTACATTTCTCCGCGTCTTCTGGATATTTCCTTCGGTAAAGAGCACGATCATAAAGAAGGAGAACTAAGAACTTTTAGAAAGGTTGCCTTTGCTTCAGGTGCAATTTCACTAACTTCTTGGTACACTGCGCTGATACTTGGGGCGCTTCACTCTATCCCACTTTCAGCCGCACAAGCTTTTGCGATTTATGTAGCAGCGCTCTTTGTAACAATTAGTATCAGTCAAATTGTTGAGTCTAGAATGGCCAAGCATGCGCTTCTTTGCTTGGAGAGAAAACACAGCCCCCATCCGGACCACGACCACTAGTAGCATACGAACAGCAAGAAGGGTAAAAAAATGAAAGTAAGAAAGCCTGAGATCTGAAAAAATAAAGCCCCTTTCATTTCCGCGTGTAGATCCGCGGTTTTACAGAGTAAAACATATGGTTGATGAAATAAAAGTAAAAATAACGGCAGGGCGCGGCGGAAACGGATGCGTTGCTTTTGAGAAAGGCCCCGGTAAAAAAGGCGTTAGCGGAGGAGACGGAGGAAACGGAGGCTCTGTTTATATGGAGGCAGTTTCAGATTTATCTGCACTGCGTAATTATCGTTTTAAAAAAGAATTCCAGGCAGAAAACGGCCAAGACGGAAGAAACAAATTACTCGCAGGCAAAAACGGAGAGGATCTAATCTTAAAAGTGCCAATTGGAACCGTCGCTCACAATTTAGATGCAGAAGAAGATTTGGAGCTTACGGAAGTGGGCCAAAAGGTTCGGCTTGCAAAAGGCGGTAAGGGAGGCAGGGGCAATTGGCATTTTAGAACCGCCGAAAGGCAATCGCCGGACTTTGCTGAGCAAGGAAGAAGCGAAGAAAGCTTTGATTACCACATAGAGCTCAAGCTTATTGCCGATATTGGCTTTATTGGTCTTCCCAGTGCGGGCAAAAGCAGTCTTTTAAACGCATTTACCAGAGCAAGAGCCAAAGTCGCCGCCTATCCATTTACAACACTAGAGCCAAACCTTGGCGTTTATCACACCCCAAATAGGCAAATTATTCTTGCCGATATTCCCGGCCTTATTGAGGGAGCGCACAAGGGCAAAGGTCTTGGTGATAAGTTTCTTCGCCATATTCAGCGCACAAAATATCTCTTCCATTGCATTAGCAGCGAAAGTGAAGATTTAGCAGGGGATTATCAGGCAATTCGCGCTGAACTTAGAGATTACGACACCAAGCTCGCAAAAAAATCAGAGTGCATAATTTTGACTAAGGTTGACCTTTTGGATGAAGCTACACTCAACGCAAAGGTGGAAACACTAAAAAAGATAAACCCCTGCGTTTTCCCCGCCTCTGTGTTAGAATTGGAAACCTTAGAAGCAATTAAAGAGTTCATACAGAAGGTTGTTGAAGAAAATTAAGGGTAAAATTATACCTACAAGATAAAAATTAACAAAACTACTGGATTTCCGCGTGTATATCCGCGACCGCTCGTAACCGAGCGCCAGTCGAGCCCCGCTCGACGATCCGCGTTTAAATCCGCGGTTTTGCCCGCCCGCCACGCAAGACAGCTTGCTGGCATTGCGGGCAGGCAGAGCAAAACACATGAGTCCCGAACGAAGCAATCGCGCAGTTGAAACCATGATTAATCTGAAAGTAAAATTTAATAGTAAAAAGTCGTTATTTAATTAACCAGCAACGGACGCACCAGTGCGTCCTGCTTCGTACGGGATGAGAGCAATAATTATATTCCTAGTAATCGCAGCTGCTGCTATCTGGGCCGCGGCAATTTATAAACCGGACCTAAGCGCACTTGCGCCGGCCGAAGGCTCCGACCAAAGTGGAGGAGAAGTCGAAGATCCCGACCAAAGCGTCGGGGGAAATACAAACCAAACAAACAACATGCAGGAACTGGAAAACGGACTAAAAATTGAAGATATTAAAGAAGGGCAGGGCGAGGAAGCGGTATCCGGTAAACAAATTACCGTTCACTACGTTGGAACTTTAGAAAACGGCACAAAGTTTGACAGTAGTCGCGACAGAGGCACTCCATTTACATTCACTTTGGGTGCCGGCCAGGTAATTCAAGGCTGGGATCAGGGCTTTGCGGGAATGAAAATTGGCGGACTTAGAAAGCTTATTATCCCATCCGATCTTGGCTACGGAGATGCCGGAGCACCGCCAGCCATTCCGGGCGGAGCAACCCTAATCTTTGAAGTGGAACTTCTGGAAGTACAGTAAAAGAGGCAATTAAATAAAGCTCTAAACGTTTCCCGCTTTTAATTTAACGGCTCACACATGAATTTCACGTGTGAGCCGTTAAATTTTGAGGTATACTTAAGGCAAAAGTTCGATCTTGAATTGATTCAAATATTTAAAATTGTTTAAAAATTTGAAATTTAAAATTCGAAATTAACTCCATGGTAAATCGAAACGTACAGCTTAGCTTTTTCTTTGGCATCTTTGCCCTTGCGCTAGTTTTGGGCTTCTTTATCCTAAAACCATACATCAACGTTATTATTCTAGGCCTTACCTTTGCTTTAATTTTTGCTCCTTTATATAGAAAAATATCCGGACCCAAAAGAGGCAAGTTTAACGATGGCGTGTCGGCAATGATTACCATTATCGTTGTTTTGATTATTGTACTTTTGCCTCTTGGATTTTTAGCTAGCCAAGTATTTCTGGAGGTTCAGGGGGTTTACGAAAAAATCCAAGAAGCTAGTAAGAACGAAACAAGTTTACTGGCGGGTATTCCTGAGTCAGAAAACCCAACAATCGCCAATTTGCAAATGAGATTTCGTGCCTTTTTAACCGATATTGGCAACGATCCGGACAAGATTTTTCAAGGCATATACGACTGGTCGGAGAAAAATTTTGGCTCCCTCTTTGGCTCTGTTGCCGCTATTGGAAAAACAATCCTAGCCTTCTTCCTATGGCTCTTTACTCTTTTCTATTTCTTCAGAGATGGAGAGCGTATTCAAAAACTAATGATTACCGCCAGCCCGCTTAATGACCAATACGACAACGAAATCATCAATCGTCTAATCAGAGCAATTAAATCAGTTATTGGCGGAACTTTGGTTATTGCTCTTTTGCAGGGAATTTTAACCGGAGTTGGCTTCTGGCTTTTTGGCGTTCCTTTGCCATTCATTTGGGGGTCCGTAGGAGTTATTGTCTCACTAATCCCTTCTATTGGTATTGGCCTCATAAACGTTCCGGCAGCAATATACTTGTTCGTAATCGGCAGCCAAATCCCCGGAATTCTTATGCTAATTTGGGGTCTTGGATTTGTAGGTATGATAGACAACTTCCTTCGGCCAATCCTCTTGGAAAAAGGCACCCAAATACATCCGCTACTCATCCTATTCTCCGTGCTTGGCGGAATTTCACTTTTTGGACCAATCGGCTTTATCACCGGTCCGCTCGTGATGGCGCTCATTTCAGAGTTTATGAACATTTATCGCCAGCTGGTTCTT
>JAUYME010000002.1 GCA_030699515.1 bacterium | reverse complement strand
CAGTAGCAGACAACGAAATCATTGTAGGAACAGGAGCTGGCACATATGCTCACGAAAGTGGCGATACTGCCAGAACTTCTCTAGGTCTAGGAACAGGGGACAGTCCAACATTCACTGGCCTCACACTCTCTTCCCTCACCGGCGGCTTCCTCAAAACCAACGGCTCGGGAGTGCTTGCCACCTCAACCATCACCGAAGCAGACATCTCGGACCTCGGCACCTACTTGGAAAACATCGTTGAAGACACCACGCCGCAGTTGGGAGGGAACTTGGACCTCAATTCAAAAAACATCACGGGGACGGGGGACATCAACACGACTGGTGCTGTTACGATAACTGGTGACACTGCCGGATTCTTTACGCTCCAACGCGCGGCGGATTGGGCGGTCGGTGATGTAAGAAGCTACTCAACGACTCTTGTACATGAGCCTCAATTCAATTTCACTAAATCTCACAACGCCTCACTTGGGACACTGACACAGACCTTAGATACAGAAAGTCTAGGTAGCTTCGCATTCCGTGGCGTAAATTCTTCCAATTCTATAAAGCAAGCAGCTTATTTCGGTGCTGTACAGAGTGGCAACTCAGGGGCAGGTGTGCCTGGCGCTTTATTCTTTGCCACCGATGACGGCAGCACCGGCGCCGCAACTGAACGTATGCGTATATCTCCGACTGGCCTCGTCGGCATCGGCACCACCACTCCAGCCGCCACCCTGCAGATATTGGACACCACCGAACAACTCCGCATCGCATACAACAGTTCAACCTACAACAAACTCACAGTAGCTAGCGATGGAGGCAGCACCTACGCTCTTCTCGGCACAGACGCAGACCTCAACTTCGACTTCTCCGGAGCCACAGACGGAGACTTCTCCATCAATACAGACGACTTCTTTGTGGATACAAGTGCATCAAGAGTTGGCATTGGAACAACCACGCCTTCCCAACTTCTTACAGTGGCAGGCACCCTTGGCGTAACAGGAGCAACAACTCTTAATACCGTAGCCTACACTTGGCCAAGCTCAGACGGATCTGACGGCTACGTTCTAACCACAGACGGAAACGGAGTACTGACCTGGGAAGAGGATGATACCGGCGGCGGAGCAGGCTCAGACACAGACTGGACAATTAGCGGGACCACTCTTTACGCTAGCACCACAGCTACCAATGTAGGAATTAGCACCACCACCCCTCGCCTAGGGCTGGACGTCTGGAGCGACTTTAGAGCCGGTACTTCAACTCAATCAACCCTATTCGTTGATGCTTCAGAAGACAATGTAGTTATAGCCTCAAGCTCTGCGGCAACGGGAGCAACGCTTACAGTTGGAGGAGCAGTCACTGCCTACGGAGCTGTTCAGGCAGACAGCTTTACCACGCAAGACGGCTCCTTTAACACAAACGCAAATGGAGAAACCACCATGTCCAGCACAGATACCGCTCTTACAGTTAACCGCGACAGCGCTGGCCAGGTAGCATTATTTAGGCAAAATACAGGGGGGGTAGGAGGTTCCGTAGTTGAGATACAGGCAGTCAACCCGGCAATTACCGGTGATTTAACCCTGCTTGATATTAAAGGCCAGTCATCGGCTAAAGTGCAAGCAAGGCTTGCCCAAGAAAATCCATTAGGAGGAGATGCGATATTTCACATTGAAACTCTTGACTCCGGAAATCCAATCTTAGCTTGGTCAACTACCGGAGCGAGCTGGGTAGCAGGAAATGATAATAGCGACAGCGATAAATTCAAGATTGGCACCGGCACAGGCCTTGCCAGCTCCACCTTCCTTACCATCAACACCTCCGGTGATCTTGGAATTGGTACCACAACTCCCGCCGCCAAACTCCAAGTGCTTGACACCACCGAACAATTCCGCATTGCTTATGATGCCTCCAACTATCTTGCATTAACAGTAGCCAGCGACGGCGCCCTAAACTTCCAAACCACCGGAACAGACGAAGATATAGAAATTAGAACCGGCAACTTTGATGACGCAATCTTTATAGATGATTCTATTCAAGGCATAGGCATAGGAACATCAACGGTTCCATCAGGCGTTAAGTTAGTTGTTGACGGAACAATCTGGCCGGGCACGACTCTAAGCGCCGATTTTGGAAGCAGCACAAGGCGCTGGGATAACCTATGGACCAAAACAGTGCACGTTGGCAGTTCCACCAACGCATGGGAGTTAACCAGCATTGCCGGAAACAACTTTGGCGGAGATTTCCTTTCTATCAAACAGGCCGGCCAAACTAACCCAATAGTTACAATCGCTACCGGAACTCTCATGGTGGCAACCTCTACGGTTACCGACCTTAACCAACAGTTTGTTGTGGCTTCATTAATCAGCTCAGCTCCTAAGCTGGTAGTTGGATCAAGCACGGGCGGAAACGGAGGCTATGATGCAGTAGTATCTATCAACGAAACTTTGGCCAATACCACAAACAATCCTTTTGGATCCGGGCATCTAAACGTTTACGGCAGTTCAACAAACCAGCAGCCAATAACATATATAGAAAACAGAGCCACTTACGACACCTCACAAGGCCCCGGCAACCCAAACAGCATCCTTCAGCTGGGCTTTCCAAACCTTCCCCCCGCGATAATGCCAACAGACTGCTACATAGAATTTTTTGACCAAGGAGGCGTTATTGCCAGCATATGTGGATCTGGAGCGGGCACGATCAACTTCAACGGCCTTTCAGATGAAAGGCTCAAGGAAAACATTACTCCAAGCAGATTCGGCCTCAATGAACTCAAAGAGATTAATGTAGTTGAATATACTTACAAAAATGGTTCAGATGCCAGAAATATAGGTGTACTTGCTCAAAACGTAGAAAGCGTTTACCCGACAGCAGTAAGCAATTTTGATGACTACAACGAAAGAATGGGACTCAAACCGGGTGATAAGGGCTACAAGTACAAGATGGTTGCCTACAACCAATTTATTCCGCTGGTAATGCAATCTATCAAGGATTTAAACGAAAAGCTTGAATTCCAAAACGGAACCAGCGCCGCCTTCCAGTCGGGCACTCTGGCAATTTCTGGCGATGCCCAAATTGGCGGTAACCTAAAAGTAGCCGGTAAAATTCAAGGAGGTAAAGACTCTGTAGGCAAAGCAAGAATTCTAAAAGGACAGAAAGAAGTAGAAATTCGCTTCTCCAAATCATACTTAACCGAACCTATCGTCACCCTTACTCCGCTTGAAAGGGTTAGGGGAGAATATTGGATTCACAACCAAAACGCAGACAGCTTTACCATCCGAATGACCTACGACCAAGACGAAGATATAGAATTCAACTGGCACGCCTTTGCCTCACCGGAAGGCATGGTAGTCTTCCTCTCCGACGGCCTCTCCATCCCCTCCGCCACTGTTGGAAGTCCGACTTCCAACAGTGGCTCCGTAGCCGGCGACTCCACCACCGGAGATCCGACCGATCAGGCAGATACGACTGATCCGACTGATCAAACCGATACCTCAGATACATCAGATCCGTCCAATACGACAGATACTACCGATACGCCAGATCAGTCCAATACGACAGATACTACCGATACGCCAGATCAGTCCGATACGTCCGATACGTCCGATTCAACAGACACGACCGCCACTGTTGGAAGTCCGACTTCCAACAATGGCTCCGTAGCCGGAACCAGCACCAACACCAACTCAGATACGTCAGATACTACCGATACGACCGATACGACCGATACGACTGATGTGACTGATGTGAACGAGCCGGAACCAGCACCAACACCCGAACCGGAAGTAAACGAACAACCATCATCCAATGAATAACCAAACCGACCACTGTTGGAAGTCCGACTTCCAACAGTGGTCAAGAGCAAAGAAATAATATGCAGCGTCCAAAATTCACAACAGGAAACCTATACCACATATATAATCGCGGTACAGACAAACGGGATATATTTATGGACGAAAGCGACTACCTACGCGCCAGTCATAATTTATGGGAATTCAATGATCAAAATCCAGCACCTGCAAACCACATTCTAAGAAGCAGAAAGCAGCCATCTTTGGAAGTCCGACTTCCAACAGTAGCTGTACAGAAAATGGAGCGTCCGCCACGCGAACTTCTGGTAAAAATTCACGCCTTCGTTCTTATGAAAAACCACTACCATCTCATTTTGGAGCAGATTGTAGAAGACGGAATATCAAAGTTTATGCAAAAATTTGGCACAGGATACACAAATTATTTTAATCAAAAGCATGAAAGAAACGGCGTGCTTTTCCAAGGAAAGTTTAAAGCCATTCATATTGATAATGATCCATATTTCCTGCATCTACCACACTATATTCATTGCAACCCCCTAGACTACCTTGACTACAATTGGCGCGAAGGAGGATTAAAAGATATAAATAACGCATTAAATTTTCTTAAAAATTACCGCTGGAGCAGCTTTTTAGATTATGCCGGTATTAAAAATTTCCCATCTGTCACTTACAGAAAACTTTTAACCGAAGGCCTGTCTAAAGACTGGAAAGCAGGCATGAGGCGCTGGCTATCCGAATTTAATGAGGAAAATTTACCAGAATACCTAGAAAAATGGCAATAAAAAGCAAAAACAAAAAATTACAGCACAGGCCCAAAAATCATCAGGGCCACTGTTGGAAGTCGGACTTCCAACAGTGGCTAATTGTTCTTTCGATAGCGCTTCTTGTTTTACCTACAATCGCCAACGCGCAGTTTTCCAGCTCCACAAACTATCAAATTCAGGCCGGTACCGTAGATTCACTGGGAGCTTATTCCAGTTCCAGTAATTTCCAGCTTTTTGGCAACATACCTTACATTGAGTCCGAGAATACAAATTCAAGCAACTTTCAGCTCATTTCCGGATTTCCGTTTGCCAGTTCGGTCTCTGCGATAGTTGTTGTTTCTACCCCTGCTGGCTCGGATGCTAGCTCGGACGGAGGAGGGTCAAGCGGAAGCATTGTAGACACCCCAACGTCCACCACTCCCTACGACCTCATCAATATTATCCGCCAAATCAGCGACAGCTTGGCTTCTCTATTAATTATTCAGCGCGAAAGCCCGCCAAGCCTTATTTTTGAACCGGACGAAACGGGAAAGAAGATAGAAGATTTGCCGGATTTTATCGGGGATATTTTTGATGAACCGGGACAGCGGCAGCGTCCTAAATTAGATTGGCGAAACCCCGAAGTAACCGAAATATATCAACAGCTGATCAAAACCCGTTTCATTCCAATTCTCATTATCGCCATAATTGTTATCCTCATTCTTCTCATAAGAAGAAGAAAATATGAATTATAATTATGGTAAGGAAAAGGTCGTTAAAAACTTAAGAATTCAAACATGGTTCAAAATTGGATCTTAGTAATACAAGATTCGCTCAGCGCGCTTTGGGAACAGGTTCTTACCTTTCTCCCAAGCCTTATTGGTGCAATTCTAGTCCTAATTATTGGCTTGATTGTGGCCGCAATTCTAGAGCGAATCAGCGAGCGAATTATATACTACTTGCGTATAGATTCCGCTCTTAAAAAGCTTGGTGCTCACACCTACATGGAGCGAGCCAATATTAACCTGAACACAGGTCACTTTATTGGAAAGTTTGTGTATTGGTTTGTAGTAATTGCTTTTGTGCTGGCAGCCTCAGACATTCTAGGCTTCTTCGCATTATCAAGTTTCCTTGGTGCAGTTCTACTCTACATTCCAAACGTAATTATTGCAGCCCTAATACTACTGGCGGCATTGGTAGCGGCTAACTTCGTAAGAAGGCTGGTTGTATCTGCAATTAACAGCGCTAAGTTGCATCATGCAGACGGCATTGGCACTCTTGCATGGTGGGTAATCTTTGTTTTCGGTTTCCTTGCGGCTTTGCAGCAGCTTGGTATCGCAGAAACTATCATCACTGCGATAATTTCAGGCTTTGTAGCAATGCTTGCTCTGGCTGGAGGACTTGCCTTCGGTCTTGGCGGCAGAGACCACGCAAAGAAATTCATAGATGACCTTGGAAAGGGGATGAAATAAACCCCCAATTGCCAATTGTGTGTAATCAAAACAAAAGCCCCGCTCGGGGCTTTTGTTTTGATAAGTCCTATAAGTCAGATAGGTCGTATCAGTCCTATAAGTCGGATAGGTCGGATAAGCTTGCCCGCCTCTGGCGGGTCGTATCAGTCAGATCAGTCCGATAGGTCGTATCAGTCAGATAAGTCGTATAGGTCCTATCAGCCCTATCAGTCCTATAAGACCTATAATTTTCATCAACGGCTGGAAATAACATCCATTTTTCTTTAATATGATACGGTACAACGTGCGCCCGTGGTGAAACGGATATCATGACGGTCTTCGGAACCGTTGTTGGGGGTTCGAATCCCTCCGGGCGCACCAGAGTTTAGGTTACAATTAGAATATGGAAATAGCTAAGGAAGTTTTGCAAATTGCGGAAGTTTTGCGCCAAAACGGCTTCAAGGCCTATCTTGTAGGGGGCTGTTTGCGCGATCTTTTGCGCAAAGAAGAACCTCAAGACTGGGATTTAGCCACCGATGCGCTGCCAGAGAAGATTTTGGAACTTTTTCCGGACAGCGTCTATGAAAATGATTTTGGTACAGTTGCGATAAAAACCGATTCAGAGGATCCAAAACTAAAAATTATTGAAGTTACCACATTTAGAACAGAAGATGGCTATTCAAATAAACGCCATCCGGACAAGGTCCAATTTACAAAAAGCATAGAAGAAGATTTAAGCCGGCGCGACTTTAGTATGAACGCCATTGCCTTTCCTATTCATGATGGCGATGTCCTGGTAGATCCTTTTGGCGGGCAAAGGGATTTGAAAAATGGCCTTATCCGTGCGGTGGGTGATCCGGACGAAAGATTTCAGGAAGACGCTTTGCGTTTAATGCGTGCGGTTCGCTTTAGCGCTCAACTGGGTTTTGAAATTGAGAAAAAAACAAAAAGGGCCATAGAGCGCAACAAAGACTTGCTTTCTCATGTTTCGCTGGAAAGAATTAAAGCAGAGCTTGAAAAAACCATTATGTCGGGACACGCCGCCGCCGGCATAGAAAATTTCCGGCGTATGGGACTTTTGGAATACATCATTCCCGAACTCTTGGAGGGTGTAAATATGGAACAAAACATGCACCATATTTATTCCGTTTACGAACACAATTTAAAATCTCTAGATTACAGTGCTAACAAAGGCTACAGCCTGGAAGTACGCCTTGCCAGCTTGCTTCATGATGTTGGAAAGCCGGCCACCAGAGAGTGGAAAGATCATCCGGAGGGGCAAAAAGAAATGAACGGCAAGAAAGGGGACTGGACTTTCTATAGCCACCAAGTAGTTGGAGCTAAAATGACCAGAAAGATCTTAAAGCGCCTTACCTTTTCCAAAAAACTGGTGGATAAGGTCTCGCTTCTGGTTTACGAACACATGTTTGTTTACGATCCGGATGCGGTAACGCTGGCGGGAGTGCGCCGCCTTTTAGCCAGAGTAGGTGATGAAAATATTAATGATTTAATAAAAGTAAGAGAAGCGGATAGAATTGGTTCCGGAGTGCCAAAAGCCCAGCCCTACAGACTTCGCCACCTAATGGCGATGTTTGAAAAGGTCAAAACCGATCCGGTTAGCGTCAAGATGTTAAAAATTAATGGCGATGATTTGATGAAGGAGCTTAAGTTAAAGCCCGGCCCAAAATTAGGCTTCATTCTCAATGTATTATTAGAAGGAGTTCTGGACGATCCAAAAACAAACACTGAGAAAGAGCTTTTAAAACGCGCCAAAGATTTGGCAAAGTTTTCCGAAAAGGAACTTCAGGCATCTGCAGATGCAGCCAAAGAAAAGGCCAAAGAAGCGCAAGATAAAATAGACCAAGAGATAAAGGCAAAGTATTTTGTAAAATAAAATAGGGTATACGTCCTATACGACCTATAAGTCCTATAAGTCCGATACGACCTATACGTCCTATACGACCGATAAGCTTGCCCGCCTCTGGCGGGTCAGATAGAAAGCAAAAAAATGAGAATAAAAAATAAGCTGCACAACAAAAGATCCCAGTCAGAAAAGCTGCTAATTGGTGAAATTCAGCTTCTTTTGGCTGAAAAGCGCACCTACTTCAGCCTTTTACGCACCGGAATTGCCATTTTTACCTTCCCCTTAACCGTTATTGCCTTTCTTGGAGCAACCAGCCAGTATCACCAATTATTTTCCAGTTTTTGGGGCGGCGCCATCCTAGTCGGAACCCTGCTCTTTATTTCAGTCATTGGCTTAATTCTTTTTTTTCGCGCAGAAAGACGAGTAAAGCAGTTGAACCAGCTTGTTCTAAATATGCGGAAAAAGAATAAGCGACTTACAGAAATAATCGTGCTTTAAAAGCAGATAAGACCTAAAACAAAAAACTGCCGGTTAGGCAGTTTTTTGTTTCTTCTTGTCTTCTTTCTTATTTACTTTCTTTTCACCCTTATCCTTTTTTGCTTTCACCTGCCCTGAGCGTGCCGAACGGGATTTTTTCGCCTCTACAGCCTTTCTCTTTTCCGCTCTCGCCTTCGCTTCAGCCGCTTTTTGAACTGCTAGCTTAGCCCGCTTTTCCTTGTTTGCCGCCATTCTTGCGTCTTTAGAAAAGGTTCTAATACACTGCGTGCAAGCTAAAACAGTCTCGCCGGCAGGAGTTAGAGTTTTTTGCAAATTTGGGTATTTGCGGCTCCAGTTAGTAGGATTGTAGTGCCCACGAAGTAATTTCCTTGTGCCCACCATCCTGCTTCCTTTTCCACAAATTTCACATCTACGCATAATTAATGGGCAAAATATACCTTAAAATGGAAAAAACCGCAAGCATGGGTTGCTATAATTAATGTATGGAAAATAAGAAGAATTTTGACAGGTGGAATAAAACAAAAAAAGACCTCCACACAGGAAAAGAAAGATTATTCTTTCATGTACGTGAAGTATGGTTTGCACATTTAGGTGTAAATGTTGGGTTCGAACAAGACGGTTCGGGAGAAGAATTTCTGCGACCGGTAGTTATATTAAGGAAGTTCAATAATGAAGTCTGCTGGATTTTGCCCCTAACACGCACCGATAAGAAAGGCCCATATTATTTCAGAGTTTCTGTTGGCGATAAAAATAGCTCCGTAATCCTGTCACAAATTAGATTACTCGATGTGAAAAGATTAAAATACAAAATAGGCCATGTTGAAAAGAAAAGATTTCTCAAATTAAAAAAGAGCCTTAAGGATTTGCTTTCCTAAGGCGCTTTTTTATACCCCGCCAAAGCGGGGAGGGCCGAAGCCATTTGTATATATAGACTACCAGATATAGGAAAAATTACAATCTCACGCAAGAACTGGGAATTATACTGTTTAAAATGTATTATTGTATTTGAAGAATCCCTTAATTCGGATTTCGCGTTATTTTGAATCAATTCGCGATTTTCGCGATTACTCTATGGATACAGTAGACCTAGTAAAAGAAAAAATTGATGTGGTGGATTTCATTGGCGAATACATTCGCCTGAAAGGTGCCGGCAAAAACTTTAAAGGCCTGTGCCCTTTCCACAAAGAAAAAACACCTTCCTTTGTAGTTTCAGCTGACAGGCAAGTCTGGCACTGTTTTGGCTGTTCTCGCGGAGGCGATGTTATCAGCTTTTTAATGCAGTACGAAAACTTGGAGTTTATAGAAGCGCTAAAAATTCTGGCTGACAGAGCCGGAGTGAATATGCAGCTTAAGGGAAGCAGAGATCAAAAGCAGTTTACCGTCCTTTACGACATCAACCGCCTTGCCGCCAAATATTATCAAGCGGCCCTTGCTTCAAGTGGGGCCAAGAGCGCAAGAGACTACCTTGAAAAAAGAGGTTTAAAAAAAGAAACGTTGGAAGAATTCCAAATTGGCGTTTCCGGAGCCGATCCGGACAAACTAATAAAGTTTCTTACAAAAAAAGGTTACAAAATTGCCGATATAGAACGCGCCGGCCTTGCCGTAAAAACTCAAAGCGGAACCTACCGCGACCGCTTCAGGCAGCGCATAATGTTTCCGCTTTTTGACCACTTTGGCAAAATTATAGGCTTCACCGGACGACTTTTGCCGGAAGCAGAACATAGAAAAGAGCTTGGAAAGTATATCAACAGCCCCGAAACGCCAATTTATAACAAGTCCAAGGTGCTTTTTGGTTTCCATCTTTCTAAAAACGACATCCGTGAAAAAAATAGCGCCATTTTGGTAGAAGGCCAAATGGATTTAATTATGCTTTATCAGTCAGGAGTAAAAAATGCCGTAGCCAGCTCCGGAACCGCTTTTACCGCGGCGCAACTTTCAGTAATAAGAAAGCGCGCCGACAAACTAATTCTTGCCTTTGACAGCGATAGCGCCGGCCTTTTAGCCACAGAGCGCGCCATAGACAGCGCCTGGGAAAACGACTTTGAAGTAAAGGTGGTAATTTTTGACAGCGAAGAGAAAGAGGATCCGGCCGACATTGTGGCTAAAGATCCAAAGCGAATGGAGGAGCTTTTGGAATCTGCGGTACCGGCAATCAAGTTTTATTTAATCCGATATCAAATTTCGCCGGAGCAGGAAATTTCTGCCAAGAAAAAGGGGCTTAGAAAAATCCTGGAGCGAATTAAGTATGTCAAAAGCCCGGTAGAGCAAAACCATTACCTGGAACAGCTTGGGCAAGAATCGGCAATTTCCCAAGATTTGTTAGTGCAGGAAATGGAAGCCATAAAAAATAGGCCCGCCCTTCAAAGAGAAAGTGAAATAGCGCAAGAGCAAAAGCAGGCGCCGGATGTTAAAACCGCCATTTTAAACCGGCTTATAACTCTTTCGGTGATGCACGGACTGGCCAAAAAAATCCTTAAGGAAAAAATTGACGAGCTACCCAAAGATTATCAGCAAATCTTTGCCTACCTATGTGAAGAAAGCAAGGAAATCAACCCCTCACTAAAGGAAGTGGCAGATTCAATTCAACTTCGCTCCAGCATGGAGCCCCTAAAAGAAAGCAAGCTTGATGATGAAATGAGCCAGCTGCTAGAAAGGCTTAAGACTCTAAGAAGCAAAGACCTTAGAAACTCGCTGCGGCAAAAGATTCAAGAGGCGGAAAACAGCGGCGACGAGGCGGCACTGGAAAAATACCTGCAAGAGTATCGGGATGCTAACGTTTAGGCCTTATACGACTGATACAACCTACGCGTCTATCCGTCCTACTTGCCCCGCGAAGCTTTAGCGAAGTGGGGTCAGTCGTATCAGCCCGATACGCCAAAGCCTTTTAAAAAAGCTTCAGATCTGTTATTATCTAGCGAAATGGGCAAAAAACCTGTGTTTTCAATGTTTCTATTGACGCATAGTTAATTTGCCTTTTATTTATTGACATGGCAAAGAAAGCCAAAAAGAACCCCCCAAAAAGCAAGGCCGGAAAAGCTCCTGTAAAAGCAAAAAAGGCAAAGGCGAAAAAAACCAAGCCAAAAGCTGTAAAGAATAAACGCAGAGCAAAAAAAGCAGCCGGGAAACCCTCCCGCAGGACGATACAGGGCAAAGCAGGCAAGAAGGCGGCTAAAAAAGTAAAGCAAAAGGCTTCCAAAAAGAAGCCTAAAAAAGTTGCAGCAAAACCTGCGTCACGCAGCGCCGCAAAGGCTCCGAAAGCTCCTAAGGTAAAACCAAAAAAGAGAATAAGCAAAAAAGCTCTAGAGGAACAGAACAAGGGCCTTCTTGAGCTAATAGATAGAGGCAGGGGACGAGGCTACGTTACAGACGGAGAGGTTTTAAAGTATTTCCCAAACATTGAAACAGACGTTGATTTCCTAGACGAGGTTTACCAATCTCTGGAAAAGCACAACATTAAGGTTATAGAAACCAGCCAGCTAATTCCGGTTCATTCCAAGGAAGAGGTAAGCCAGCGCGAGCTAATGCTTGCCACGCGCGCAGACAACAACCTGCCAGACTCGGTGCAAATGTACTTGAAAGAAATTGGTAAGGCTCCCCTTCTTCATGGTTTTGAAGAAAAGGAGCTGGCAAAGCGAATTGAAAAAGGCGACGAAGCGGCACGGCTTCGCTTTATCCAGGCCAACCTGCGCCTTGTTGTATCTATCGCCAAGCGTTACGTCAACCGAAGCTCCAATTTGAGCATTTTAGACCTTATTCAGGAAGGAAACATCGGGCTTTCCCGAGCCGTAGATAAGTTTGATTACCGGCGCGGATTTAAATTTTCCACCTATGCCACTTGGTGGATTCGCCAAGCCATCACCCGTGCGCTTGCAGATCAAAGCCGAACCATCAGAATTCCGGTTCACATGGTGGAAACCATTTCAAAATACACACAAGTAAAACGCCGCCTCACTCAAGAACTTGGCCGCGATCCTTTGGTAGAAGAAATTGCTGCAGAAATGGAATTGCCAAACGAAAAAATCCACTATATACAAAAAATTAGCCAAGATGTAATCTCTTTAGAGTCTCCGGTTGGAGAAAGCGATGAAGATTCAACTCTTTCCGAATTCATCAAAGACGAAAAGAGCCTTACGCCCGCTCAAATTGCCAGCCAAACCCTTCTTAGGGAAAAAATTAAAGAAATTCTTGTAGATTTAACCCCACGCGAGCAAAAAATCCTTGAGCTTCGCTTTGGGCTTGAAGATGGCGTAACTCATACTTTGGAAGAAGTGGGAAAAGAGTTTGGCGTTACCAGAGAGCGAATCAGGCAAATTGAAGCCAAAGCACTTAGTAGAATTAGAGGGCATGTAAAGTCTTCTATGTTGGAGGGATACTAGAAGAAAGGGTGTAGGAAGTAGGGTATAGGTAATAGTAAAGACAAAAAGGCAAAAGAAACCACAACATGAAAACGAACAAAACAAACAAGGACAAATCAATTTCACTAGCAGTTAGGGGGAAGTCCGACTTCCAGATATGGCCCCTACCCAAATCTTCGTTCTCAAATATAAAAATAAACAAATGAAAGCAGAAAATAAACAAAACCATAGAAAAGTTGCAGCCATAATAAGTATTCTTATTCTTACTTCATTATTCGTAATTCCAAATTCTGCTTTCGCTTTTACCAACCAGCAAATTACCAAAAATAATCCGGCAGTTCTTCCGGAGAACCCTTTTTACGTATTCAAAAGTTGGACTCGCGACATTCAAAACTTTTTCATCAGCAACCCGATCAAAAAACTGATGTTCAACGCCCATGTTTTAGACCAAAAGGGTGCGGAAATCGCCATTGCTTTAGATCTTTCCTCTAAAATTAGCGATACAACATTGCAAAATTATTCCGCAACAAGCCTTGCTCTGGCAGACAAAATTTCAAAGCTTAGTCCGGAAATTTTACAAGCAAACATAAGCCTTGTCTTTGATACAAGCGACCAGCTTATAGACTATCTGCTAGGCCGCCTTATCATCCACATCCAGCTTCAAGATAAGATTTTGGAATCAGTAGATAGCGATAAAATCAGGCAAGCAAGAACGGCGCTTGTTGGCGCAATATCAGATCTGGCAGAGTTGGACTTAGACCCAAGCCTAAGCGAAAGAATTCAAATGATTGCCAGATCACAAGGCAACGACTTTGCCCTTCAATTCATAGAAACAGAAAAAGCACCCTTCATAGAGTAGAAAGAGCATCCTCTCGCTGTCATCCTGCCTGCCCGTTTACCCGCCTCTGGAGGGCCTCTGGAGGGAGCAACGCGACCCGCCTGCAACGCTTGCGCTAGCATTGCGGGCAGGAGGATCTGGGCCAAAAAATTTCTAATCCAAGATCATCTAGCAGAATGAATATTTCCGAAATTAGAGATAAGTACCTCAAGTTCTTTGAACAAAAAGGGCATAAAATTATTCCCTCTTCTTCACTAGTTCCCGAAAACGATCCAACAACCCTTCTTACCGGTTCCGGCATGCAGCCTCTTTTGCCTTATCTACTGGGCAAAGAACATCCGGAAGGAAGCAGGCTGGTGAATAGTCAAAAATGTTTTAGGGCAGAGGATATTGATGAAGTTGGCGACAACCGTCACACCACCTTTTTTGAAATGCTTGGCAACTGGTCCCTTGGCGACTATTTCAAAGAAGAACAAATCCCCTGG
>JAUYME010000075.1 GCA_030699515.1 bacterium | reverse complement strand
AAAACAATAAACTCCTCAATGGGCAGAGAGCCAAATTTTCCAACATCGTGAAGCATCTTAGCAACCGTGGCGCCAACATTATGAAAGGTGTTTTCGTATTTTGGCCCGGGGTTGCCAAGACCAACAACAATTTTTACATCTCTATTCTCCATTTTTATTTTTTAAGCCCACCTTCGTAACACTAATACGCGAATGGAAACACTAATCAGCTAATAAATCAGAGGCATTTTGTTGCTATTGGTTGATTGGCGGCTCATTGGCGTATTAGCGTGACAATTTTATAATCCGTAGCTAACTTCTTGGCCTACTATTCCCTAGTGCCTAGTGCCTCTCTTCCCCTGTTTGCTTTCTCTTGTACAAGTATAGTAAAATCGCTGGTGTTAGCCAATATGAAAACATTTTTTGCAAACATCTGGGAAATTGCCGAGGTTGTCATTATAGCCCTTGTTACCGTCTTCTTTATTCGCAGTTTTATTGCCCAGCCTTTCCTGGTTAGCGGTGCCAGTATGGAGCCAACCTTTGATAATGGCAATTATCTGCTCATTGATGAAGCCACTTATTACTTCCGAAAACCCCAAAGAGGCGAAGTGACCGTTTTTAAATATCCCGGAGATCCCTCATCCTTTTTTATCAAACGAATCATTGCCCTTCCGGGAGAACGCGTTGTTATTGAAAATGGACAAGTTCAAATAGCGCCCGACTCATCCGCTCCGCTTCAAGCCATTGACGAAGATTACATTGACAGCTCCGTCTTTACATCCGGAGTGGCAGACATTACTCTGGGGGAAAATGAGTACTTTGTTTTAGGCGATAACCGATCCAACAGTTTTGACTCCAGAAACTGGGGAGCCTTAAACGAAGACGATATCGTGGGACTTGTCAGGTTAAAAATATTTCCTTTCAGCGAATTTGGGACAATTCAAGCACCAAGTTACGCGAATTAGCATTTAATAACCGCCCGATAATATAGATAGACTTATGTCTCAAAAAAATATCGCTGCCTCTCAAAAAGCAAGCCAAACTAAGGGAAAAAATAAAAGCGCTAAAGACAAGAGAGTGCACTCTGTAAAAGGAATGCGAGACTTTCTTGAAAATGATCAGCTTCTTTTAGAGAAAATTTTTGACACTTTCAAAGAACTCACTAGGTTCTACAACTATCGGCTCATCAGCACTCCAATCGTTGAACCCCTGGAGTTGTTTGAAAGAAGCAACGGAGAGCAGTCCGATATAGTGCAAAAAGAGATGTATCAAGTAAAAGCTCGCGGATCTTCTAAAAAGCTGGGTCTGCGTCCGGAATTCACTCCTTCAGCCGTACGGGCGTATATAGAAAATGGTCTCACTCACCAGCCTCACCCGGTTAAGCTGGCTCTTTACGGCCCGCTCTTTCGCCACGATAAGCCTCAACTAGGAAGATATAGACAGTTTCATCAAGCCGACCTTGAAATCTTTAGCACCAAAAATAATCCGCTCTACGACGCCCAGATAATTCTTGCAAGTTACCGCCTCTTTGAAGCCTTCAAAATTAACGACGTCATAATCCAAATTAACAGTATTGGCTGCAAAGCCTGCCGGCCAAACTACGTCAAACAACTTGCAGAGTACTATAAGAAAAACAAGAAGTCTGCTTGCGAAGATTGTAAAGACAGATTGCCCAAAAACACTTTGCGTCTCTTAGACTGCAAAAAGGAAAAATGCCAAGAGCTTAAATCATCCGTACCGATGAGCTTGGAACATCTTTGCGTTGAATGTAAGACTCATTTTAAGTCGGTGCTTGAATTCCTTGAAGAGCTGGGGCTTCCCTACAACCTGAACCACACTCTTGTGCGCGGTTTGGATTACTACAGCAAAACTGTTTTTGAATTCACACTTGAAAAAACAGATGCAAATGAAAAATTCCAAAACCTTTCTCTTGGCGGAGGGGGACGTTACGATTACCTGGTAGAACACTTTGGCGCCAGGCACACTCCTGCAGTAGGCGTAGCCTTGGGCGTTGATAGGATAATGGATCTCATCAAAGAACGTAAGCTTAGCATCACAGTCCGGCCAAAAGACAAAATATTTCTTATCCACATCGGAGAGCTGGCCAAAAGAAAAAGTCTGCCTCTCATTGAAGAACTAAGAAAGTCAAAAATCCAAATCCGCGAGGCATTAGGCAAAGAATCGCTTGCGGCACAGCTAAAAATTGCGGACAAGCTTGGAGTAAAAATTGCGCTCATTTTTGGCCAAAAAGAAGCTTTTGAAGACAGCGTTATCATTCGCGATATGAAAACCGGCGCTCAAGAAACGGTCCCGCTGGCAAAAATTGCCAAAGTTCTTAAAAAGCGTCTCTAATCTCTTCTCCCTAAGCGCTCTTATGGAAACCATTTTTGACAAGATAATCAGCAAAGAAATTCCTGCAGCAATTATCTACGAAGATAACAGCACCATGGCTTTTCTTGATGTTCATCCCTGCTCCATAGGCCATACTGTGGTAATTCCAAAAAAACGCTCGGCCAATATTATGGATACGGATGATGAAACCCTCGCAGAGCTTTTTAGAACGGTAAAAAAGGTTACTAAAAAGCTAAAAAAAGCACTGAAAGCGGACGGGTTTTCAATTGGCTTAAATCAGGAAAAGGCCGGCGGACAAACTGTGGACCACATCCATGTCCACGTCATCCCCCGCTTTGAAGGTGACAAGGGAGGAAACATGCATACCATCATCAAAAACCCTCCGAAAGAAGGGCTTGCAAAAGTGGCGGAAATCATTGAAAAAAATTCATAAATCGTATAGACTGTTTGGCACATATGCACATAAAGAAACGAGACAACGAATCAAGCAGTTCTCTGTTATTCCGCTTCAACAAACGTGTCAAACAAAGCGGTCTGTTAAAGGAGGCCAGGAAACGACGCTTCGCAGCCCGTCCTGTCACAAAACGTTCACGCTTAATTTCTGCTCTTCATAGAGAAGAGAAGAAAGTAGAACACGCCCGCAAGCGCAAAATGGGTATAAAATAACATGAGCATCCAAGAGCAAATCACTACCGATACAAAAGAGGCCATGAAGGCTAGTGACAGCGCCAAAGTTACCACCCTTCGCGGCCTTTCTTCGGTTTTAAAAAACAAAAGTATTGAGCTTCAAAAAGATGGTCTTAGCGATGAAGAAGCTGTTTCAGCTCTAAGCACGGAAGGTAAAAAGAGAAAGGAATCCATTAAGGTTTTTGAAGGCGCAGGCAGACTGGAAATGGCGGAAGCTGAAAAAAAAGAGCTTGAAATCATAGAAGGCTATCTTCCCGAGCTTATGTCTGAAGAAGAAACAAAATCTAAAATAGCAGCAATTCTTGACTCCAAAGAATTTGATAATTTTGGCGCAGCAATGAAGGAAATTATGGCCGAGCTTAAAGGCAAAGCCGATGCAAAGCTAGTCAGCGAAATCGTTAAAGGAAAATTTAACAGTTAATGCTCAAGCTAGAGTCCCTAGACCTACGTTTCTTCCCCCTTGAAAAAGAACTTGCCAAACTGGCTCATTGGATGATTAAAAAAACCGCGAAGGGCGAAATTAAGACAAAAAAACAGCTTCAAAAGAAAGCTGATTTTTATTTGGAGATTTATCTTGTAAACAGTAAAACTCTGGCAAAAAATGTTTACGCCTATGAATTTCCAAAAGGCTTTCCCAGCCCCCAAACAAAGGCCACCGCGCTTGGAGAGATATATCTAAACCCCAAAATCATCAAAGAACAGGGCTACAGTCTGAATTACATGGCAATTCACGGATTTCTGCATCTTCTCGGATATGAGCACAAAGCAAAAAGTGATACAATAGCAATGGAAATGCTTGAACAGAAGCTCCTAAAGGAATTCAAGAGCATATCTTAATTCCAATAGGGCTTTTTCGCCTTTCAATACTTGGATTTAGGGCACTTTTAATTTGGAAATTTGGTTAATTTGAAATTTAAAATTTGAAACTCTCATAATGGCATCTAAGTTTATTTTAGGACTAGACCTTGGATCAAAAGAAATCAAAGCGGCATTAGCCGAATTTAAGCGCGGCTCTAAACCTGTACTGACAAAGGTTTTTCATTTCCCTTCCGCAGGAATTAGGCGAGGGATCGTGGAAAATAGCGGCGATGCAAGTAGTGCAATTGCGGCAGCTCTTGAAAATATTAAAGAGCTGGAGCCAAAAGCCATTAGAAACATCATCCTTGCTATCGGAGCGGAAGACATAAGCACCCAGATATCAACCGGAGTTGTTGCAGTGTCTCGGGCAGACAACGAAATTTATGAAGACGACATACAGCGCTCCGTCCAATCATCCCAGGCAGTCAATCTTCTACCTAACCGAGAAGTCATACATGCCATTGTCAAAGAATTTATCGTAGACGGTAGTGATAAAGTGATGGATCCTCTTGGCATGGTTGGCACTCGCCTTGAAGTTAACAGCCTTATTATTGATTCATTCTCGCCAAACGTAAAAAACCTTGCCAAATGTGTTGAAGATGCGGGCGGAGGAATTCTTGAGCTTGTACTTAGCCCTTTGGCCAGCTCTACCGCTCTGCTGTCTAAAAACCAGAAAGAACTTGGCGTAATTGTAATTGATATCGGCTTTGGTAAAACCGGCCTGGCCATCTACGAAGAACAGCAGCTAATCCATACCGCCGTCATTCCGATTGGTTCGGGTCATATCACCAACGATCTCGCTATCGGGCTAAAAATACCAATTGATACCGCCGAGTTGATTAAAAAATCATTTGCCAGCGCTTCAAGCAAAAGTGTTCTTAAAAAAGAAGTTCTTGAGCTTCACAAAATTGACTCTCGCAGTAAAGGAACCGTAAACAAAAAATTCATTTCCGAAATTATAGAAGCCAGACTTTCTGAAATATTTGAACATGTTGCCACTGAAATTAAAAAATCAAGCAACATCAATCGTCTTCCGGCAGGAGCAATTTTGGTTGGAGGCGGAGCTAAGTTGAACGACATTTTAGACATTGCAAGACAAGAACTGGGCCTGGCAACCGAAATTGGAAGGATAAATCCAAGTCCTTTGGAAGTGGAAAGCCCTGAACTCAACGCGGAACTGGAAAAACCGGAAAATGCCGTAGCTATTGGCCTTTTGCTCACCGATCAGTTACAATATGCGGTAGTCAACAAACAGCCATCAACCGTAGCTTCGTTTGTTAAAAGAGCATTTAATTACTTTATTCCATGACAGCCCCAAAAAAGCTGGGTGGCTATAAGCGCAGGCTAAAAAAGACCAGCGTAAAAAAAGCTAGCCCAAAAACAAAAAAACAAAATAACAAGACCAAGCCACAAGGTAAAAAGCCGGTGGCTAAAAAAAACACGCCTAAAATGCGCAGATTTAAAAAAATCAAAGCCGCAGCAAAACGTAAAAAACCGCAATTAAGCGTTGCGCCATCAAAAGCAAAGAAGAAATCAACTGCCAGCATTACCAATAGGCAAGACAGGGTAAAAATCAAAGTATTTGGCGTTGGCGGAGGCGGAGGCAACGCCCTCTCCAGGATGAGACGCAACAGTGAAGTTAGGGGTATTGAGTTTGTTGCTGTAAACACAGATATTCAGGACCTGGAAAAAACCGATGCCAGAAAAAAAATCCATATCGGCAAACAATTAACCAGGGGCCTTGGAACCGGGATGAACCCGGACTTAGGCGAACAAGCGGCAGAGGAAAGCAGGGCCGATCTTGAAAATGCGGTAAGCGGAGCAGACCTAATTTTTATCACCGCCGGTATGGGCGGCGGTACCGGCTCCGGCGCCTCTCCAATATTAGCCGAGTTGGCCAAAGAAGCAGGGGCATTAACCATCGCTATTGTTACCAAGCCTTTTGCCTTTGAAGGTGCGCCTCGCTCTAAAGTAGCCGAGGACGCGCTCGCTAAATTGCGCGATAAAGTAGATGCCCTCATTATTGTTCCAAATGACAAAATCTTTGAAATCATCAAAAAAGAAACCCCGCTCTTAAAGGCCTTTGAACGAATTGACGATGTTCTAAGGGATGCCATTCAAGGCATAACCGAACTCATTGCAAGCAGTGGAATGATTAACGTAGATTTCTCCGATATCAAGACCATTATGAGAGATGCCGGCAGCGCGCTTGTGGGAGTTGGAATCGCCAAAGGCCAAAATAGAGCTGCTATTGCCGCAAACTACGCTCTTAATTCCCCCCTTCTAGAGTTCAATGCCGATGGAGCCCGCGGAATTTTGTTTGGAATTTCCGGAGGCCGCGATGTCAAAATGAGCGAAATCAATGAAATTGCCCGCCATATCACCTCAAACACCGATCCCTCCGCCAGAATTATCTTTGGTGCCTACCAAGATAGACGCATTAAAAAAGGCCACATAAAAGTCACCTTGATTGCTACCGGCTTTGAAGGGCCTTTGCAGCACCTTGATGATGGAGAAGTAGGTTCAAGCTTCTTCAACCCGGAATATGAAGGAGAAATAATCGATCTAACCTCACAGGCCGCGCAAAGGCAAAACCTCTTTCAAAAGAAAAAAACAGTTGAAGAAGAAAAAGAAGCAATTGCCGATGAGCCCGTAGATAACACAAGGGAATTCAAAAAGAAGGGCAAGGCAGATACACAAGAAATAGAAAATCAGCAAAGTGACACAGAAATTGATGATGCAGATGAGAGCAACCCTTGGGATATTCCCGCATTCCTTCGAAAGAAGAAGAAGTAAGAGAGTGTGTAGGAAGTAGGATATAGAGCATAGAAGGAAACTCTTGCAATACGGCTTGCCATACGGCAAGCCGTATTGCATTGTGCTAGAATAAATGCAATGAGAAGAAAATTAGAAGATAGGCACATCAGAAAAATTCAAAAGTCTGGCCGAAGTTACTTTGTCCGCCTGCCGATAGAGCTTGTACGTAAATATGGCTGGCAGGAAAAACAAAAGCTGGTTGTGGAAGAAGCGCCCCGAAAGCGCATCACCATCCGCGACTGGAAAAAGTAAATATTGCCCGGCTCTTAACCAGGCAAAACCATCTCCGCCATTGAACGACCGTTCAATAGCGGAGATGAGTTAAAGCGCTCTCCTAGCCTCTTGCTCAATCTCATGCCCTCTGCAGTGCCTCAATATGCCAAAATAAGAGGTCGCATTTTCTTCGTTTATCCTTCTCAACATTCTTTGTTTTGTTTTTGTTCGCAAAGTTCTATGATGTGGACGCAAAACATAGCCCAAAAAATCAATTCCCTGCCAATAAGAGCAGATTTCAATCTTTCTTGGATGAAGCTCAAGCCTCAATTCACTCTTTAGAAAATCCCAGATCATAGCGATTAAATCCTCAAAATCATTATCCAATGCTAAAATCACAAAATCATCACAATACCTTAAATAGTATTTAATCTTTACTCTTTGCTTCACATAAAAATCCAGTTCATGAAGGTAGATATTAGCAAACAGCTGGCTAGTTACATTCCCAAGTGGCAGACCCTTACCAGAATTTTTCTCAAAGCTTCCAATAATCACTCTTAATAAATCCAGGGTTTGCTTATCATTTATTTTCTTCCTAATCAGAGAAAGCAAAATATTGTGGTCTATAGAATCAAAAAATTTACTAACATCGCATTTTAGAGCCCAAACCTTTTTTTTATTATTACCGCTCGCCTTAATTAAAAACTTCTCCAGCCTATTTACTCCTGCATGCGTACCTTTCCCCTCACGCGACGCAAAGGAATCGCAGAAGAAACCTTTGTCAAAAATTGGGTACAAAACTCTATATACTGCTTGGAATAAAACCCTATCCCTCACACTCGCCTTATGAATTAAACGAAGCTTTGGATCGTTTATATAAAATGCTTTATATGGATCAACTTTATATTTTCCACTAGCAAGCTCTTTATGCAATTGAAATAAATTGTCTTCAAGGCTAAACTCAAACTCTTGAACATCTTGTTTACTTCTCTTCCCTCTACTAAACTCTTTCCAAGCTAAAAGTAAATTATCAACACAAACAATCTGCTCAAAAATATGCCCTCTAAGCAAGCCCCCCCCCCACGGAAACATCAAAATTCTTCATGAATTTAATCAGTTTTATAAGTATATTTACAAGCTGTCATTTCAAATTCCAAAACGCGATAGATTTGGAATCTGGGCTAGAGTAGAGTCAATTTCAATATCCGCCCTAGAAGGCCTCATCCAGGCCGCCTTCTCTGAAAAATCCAAAAAATCTGAACCCCTTATAAAAGTACGAAATGAAATAGAAGTCCTAAAGCGCCTTATTCGCCTCACTCGCGAGCTGGATATTATTGCAGACAAACACTACATTCATTTGCAGAAAAGGCTGCAAACAATATCCAAAATGCTCGCGGGCTGGCTGAAGTTTGTGAATTCATAAAACTTCGGAGCGAACGGCGTTGTCCGAATTCGAGTTGTCGGCGTTGTACCAGTTGACGTTCACGTTGCCATCGTTGTTGCGGTACACGTTCGGAACATTGCCATCGCGGTTACGAGAACCTATATTGCTTGGTTTCATCCATTTCACCGACAGCTCTCGCAAGAACTATCTGCGTTCATCCCCAACACAGAGGTTTTCATTTTGCGCCTGATACAAGGGTAGATCCCTTGCATTTTTCGCTACCAAAACCAAGCAAGCAGTTGTAAGAATTCACTCTGGCAAACCAGTATCCATCCACTGATGAATTGGTTGTATTAGCCACTTTTAGTATACTAGACCCGCCTCTGGCGGGTCAAAAATAAGGGTGGCCCGCCTCCTTGTGAGAGGCGGGCCAGCGAACCCAAGGGAACGAGCCCCAAGGGCAAAGAGGACTAGGCAACTGCAGAGCGAACGGCGTCGGCCGAATCCGAGTAGTCGGCGTGGTACCAGAGGACGCGCACGTCGCCATCGTCGTCGCGGTCCACGCCCGGAACATAGCCACCGCGGTCACGAGAACCTGCGCAGATGGTGAGCGACTTCTCGTTGAGATGCCTGCCGGTCTCACGCTTGTACGCGATACCGAACAGCTGGCACTCCTCGAGGGTAAGGCACTCCTCCTGCGTGAAGGCGGAAGCCGGCTTGCTCCAGTTCTCCTTGTCCGCCTCCGGACGGTCGCGGCACCAGACCGCGTAGGAGCCGTCCTTGGCCGAGCGGATGCTCGTAACCTCACGATCGAGGTCGTCGCACCACTTCCAGCTCGGGAAGAGTCGCTTCATCGCGGAGAAGATGACCGCGGGCGTCATACCTTGCGCCACCACGATGAGGCGCTTGAAGCCCCTGCGCTCCGGCGGAACCTTGATGGACGCAATGTCCAGCTCAATGCTGAACACCTCGCGGTAGAGTATCACCCAGCGCTTGAGCTGGGCCTCGGCACTCATACCGCGCTCCTGCTCCGGGGTCGTCCCCTTCCGCAGGAAGGCGAGCACCTCGGCGCGGCGAGCTCGAAGAGTCTTGACATCCTCCTCTGTCCACCCGTCCTCCACGAGATCGCGCAGAAATGCGCACACCAGTTCGAAAAACTTCACGACAAGCTCCATTGGAGCCCTTCCGGCATCTGTGATGCCACTGACGGATTCTGCCGCCTCAGTTATCCCATTCATAGGATACTCGCGATTATACTATAAAATAGAAAAATGTCAAATTTTTCCACCCTCCTCTCTTTGTTCAGAAATTGAAATTCAAAATTTGAAATTTCATTTCTATATTTATATAGAAATGATTCCTTTTTCGTAATTCTTTAAAAGTAGGGCCTCTAGTGCCTCTTCCCCTCCAACATAGGCTCTAAATATATGGGTCCAAAGCGCCTCGTGCTGATGATAAGTAAATATCTCGTCTTCTTTGCCTTCGCTGTAAGAAACGTAGCTCATTGCTATGTCCTCCAAGTCAAAACTTATTAATTTATTGTCAAAAAAGCCGGCTACCCAATCTTCATCATTCCAAATCTTTAGATTGAATTTCGTATCAGAGAATCCTCCATACTCCGCCAGGTCGCGCTCAGCGCGGTGCCAATGCAGCGATTCCGGATTTACGTGCGGGATAAACAGCCGCTCATCTTTTGGGTCTATTTTCCATAGATATCTCTGCACAATCAGCCAATCGCCCTCCTTTCTCGCCTTCGCTTCTCTTACATCTCCCCTTAAAAGGGATTTAAGATGCTTTGCAAAATCGGGCTTCTCTTTATACTGTTCAAACAGCTTGGAATAGAAATTAATCTCATGGAAATAGTGCAAAAGAAGCGCAAAGTCTCTAATCATCTTTCCCGGCGCATCTTCTCGTACAGGATTTAAAAAGATAACCCCAAATTCCTTTAGATGGCTGACGTTATGGTGCTTCTTTGCCACAAACTTCTCCGCCACCGCCTTCCATTCCGTCCCCAAAACTTTAATCTCTATATCCCTATACTCAAAATCTTCTTTTGAAAACCCGCTATATGCGCTATCAAAAGTTGCATGCATCCACTCATCCGTCTCAATAAAACGCAGCGCAGAAAAAATTTCGGTAACTTCCAAGTTCTTTAAAAGCTGATCCACATTTTTAAACCCAAAATGCTCAAGAAGTTTATGCGGGGGTCGCTTTCTAAGTATTTCTTTCCCTTTTTCCCGTTTAAGAAAGAATCCTTGCTCGGGACTCGCCATTGATCTGGCTAAAATCGCCGCCCTATCAAACTCATCCTGCCCGTCAATACTTTCTAAAAGCTTTAAAAGCTCCTTTTCATCTTCAATTAAAATGTTCCTAAGCAGAGCTGAAACAGAAGCGAAATTTCTTTTATTTTTTGCCAGCGGGGCCAAAACTCGTTCCATGGCAAGCTCATTTTTCTCTCTTAGCTCATCCAAAGTGCCCTTTTTAGAAAGCTTGGAAGACATAAACATATCCATTTTCTCCAAAATAAATGGATCTGTTCCTAAAATTTTCCCAAAGTAGTTATACGCACTTTCCATCTTCTTATGTTAAACACTAATGCACTAATTTCCGCAAATCTCCGAATCAACCTTAGCTGTTTTCTGCTTTTTATTGGGGAATTTGTGTTCCATTAGCAGCCATTTATTAGGTGATTTGTGATTCATTCGTGCATTGGTGTTTATAAGAGTGTTTTCCTCACGCTAAAGTTTTTAAATCTTCGCTCACCCTCAAAATCCTTTTCCTTAAGAATACCCGCCTTAGAACCAATATGCTCCACAACGCTTGTGGCATTTGCACTTGCAAATCTAAGCGCTTGTTTGATTGTATTCTCGGAAATTTTATCGGGATGCTCTTTGCTTTTTGCAATTACAGCCACCACGGCAGAGCCAAAGGCATCTCCTGCGCCAGTCCTATCTCTAAGCACCTTCTCCGGAAAGATACCCGCTCTGTAAATTAACTTTCCATCCGACAAGCATGAGCCATTAGCCCCATCCGTAATTACAACAATTGCCTCGCTTAACTTGGCGATTTTTTTAAGCATTTGCCTATCGTCTCCGCCTTTCCCATTTACAAGCAAAGCTGCCTCGCTTCGGTTTAATGTAAGCACAGAGACTTTTTGAAGGATTGATTCTAGGCGTTTTTGCCCGAGCTTTAGATAATGAGAACTTGGATTCATGGCAATAAAAGACCCGCTCTTATGAAAATGATTCACAATCTCTTTTACCAGCTCTAAGGGCAGCTGCCCGGGGCTAATGTAAACCCATTTGCTTTTAAGCTTTGAAAGCCCGATACTGCGCAAACTCAAATCATTTGAAGCACCCCTGTAAACCAAAATGCTCCTTTCTCCGCCAAGATTTAACAAAATTGTGTCATAGCCCGTGCCGTTCTCACTGCTGTAAGACACTATCGGATTAATCTTTTCTTCCTTCAATTCATCAATTATTTCCTTCGCGATAGAATCCTTTCCTAAGGATAAAATAGCCGCCGTCTTAAGCCCTGCTCTGGCAAAGGTTACCGCAGCATTAGTTGCCCCTCCTCCGCTGGTAAAAATTGGCTTATCAATCTTAATCTTGCCGCCAAATGCGAAACACTCCGCTTTTCCATCTTCAAAGCCAAGTTTTTTTAAGTGTTCCTTATCTTCCACTATTTTAAATAACGGACTGCTTAAAAACACATCCCTCACGGCGGTGCCGATTGTTATCACGTCAAAATTAGATTTTGCCATAAATTGCTATTTTGTTTTCCTATCCCCTACATCCTACTTCCTACACCCTCTCTTATTCACCAGTATAGCAAATCGGGCCCTAAAACGGATATATAATTAACTAAAGTCTTAATTTAATAGTTTCATAACTATGCTTAAAAGCAAAACATTGTTAAAAGCATTAAGGATATTTCTTGGTTGGATATTCTTGTGGCCCTTTTTGGATAAGCTCTTCGGACTTGGTTTTGGTACCTGTAGGCTTGATGATGGCTCTGTTTCCTACCTTTGTGAAAGAGCTTGGGCTATGGGCGGCTCCCCAACCACTGGTTTTCTTGCAAATACCAGCGGCCCTTTTGCCAACTTTTTCCAATCTCTTTCAGGGCTAGCTATAGTAGATTGGCTATTTATGCTTGGCCTTCTAGGCATTGGAACTGCTCTAATTATCAACCGCTATGTAAAGTTCGCATCTGCAATGGGAACTTTACTGCTCATTCTAATGTATCTGGCATCAGCCATTCCACCGACACACAATCCAATAATAGACGAGCATATCATCTACGCAGTAGCCTTGCTCTACATAGGCAAACGGGCAGAGTAAGTATCTGGGAAAAAATAGCACCTCTTAGTGCTATTTTTGTTTATAGAAACTTTCGCAACACACAATGGGTTATCTTTCCCACATCTTTAGTTCCCTCTTCTTTATATCCTCGTTTTAGGTACCAATTTTTAAGCTCCTGATTTTCGCTGTCAATAAAAATTTCCAAACTGTCTGCGCCAAGGTCCCCAAGTCTCTTTTCTGCTTCTTTTAAAAGAGCAGAGCCAACTCCTTTCTTCCTTTGCCCTGGCAGAACCACCAATCTGAATATAGAGGGCCTTTCATCACCCTCCCCTTCACGTAAAAGTCCGCCAATACTGCCAATGAAGCTCCCGTCTTCAGATTCAGCTACAAGCACAAATCCCGACCTTCTCCTTGCTTTTTCCTCCAACTTTTCTTCACTGTCGTATTCGTAAGAAAATAGATCCTCAGCTTGAAGAGCCTCTGCAAGAACAGCATAGTCAGAATTTCTATATTCACGTATTCGCATTTCGTAACGCCTAGCTTTTCAAAACTTCCTTTACCTTCTTCTTTATCGCCACAGTATCCATTCCGTATTTTTTAATCAGCTCTTCCGGCGAGCCACTTTCTCCAAAACAGTCCTGCATACCAATAAAGCCCATCTTCTTTGGCATTTCCTTTGCCAAAAGTTCAGCAATTGCCCCGCCAAGCCCTCCAAGAACCTGATGCTCTTCCACGGTTACAACTGCATCAACTTCTTTAACAACTTTTAAAATAGTCTTTTCATCTAAAGGCTTTACTGTGTGGCAATTTATAACAACCGTGTTAATTTTCTCCTTCTTTAGTTCGTTTGCTGCTATAAGCGCATTGTGCAAAATCGGCCCGGCTGCAATTATTGCCACTTTTGGTTTTGCTGCTTTAAAGAAAATTTCTGCGCGGCCAAACCTAAAAGGCGTTTTCTTTGTGGTAAACACCGGAGTTTTTTCCCTGGCAAAGCGCAAGTAAACCGGCCCTTTAATTTTTACTGCCTCAAGCGTAGCCTTGCGCGCCTCTTCAGCGTCTGCCGGAACAATTACTCTCATATTTGGCATGGCCCGCATAATTGCAACATCCTCAAGTGCCTGATGCGTTGCCCCGTCCGGACCAACTGAAATTCCGGCATGATGACCGGCAATTTTTACATTACTGTCGTTGTAGGCAATTGTAGTTCTAATCTGCTCTACGGCTCTGCCCGGAGAAAAGGTAGCGTAAGATGCTACAAAGGGAATTTTGCCGCTTATTCCAAGACCTGCCGCAATCGTATTCATATTTTGCTCTGCAACACCCACTTCAAAAAACCTTTCCGGAAATTTCTTTGCAAAAGCTTCTGTCCTGGTACTTTCAGTTAGGTCCGCACAAAGCGCCACAACATTTTCGTATTTTTCTCCGGCCTCTAAAAGCCCCTCTCCATAGCCATTGCGAGTGGGCTGCTGCTCTACGTCTTCATCAAAAACTTTTGCTGATATATATGCGTTTTTTTGTATTGCCATTTGGTTTTTTGCCTTATCTAAAAGTCTAACTGTCTAATTATCTAACTGTCTAATTTATTCGTGCTCACTTACAATTCTTCCCTCCAAAGTCCTAAGCTCTTTTAGAGCAATCTTTGCTTCATCAGGTTTTGGCGGTTTTCCATGCCATTGATAATCGCCCTCCATAAAACTCACCCCCTTACCGGGAATAGTGTGGGCAATTATCATTGTGGGCTTCTCGTAAATTGCTTTAGATTCATTTATCGCATCAACAAAAGCTTCAATATTGTGTCCGTCAATTTCTAAAACGTGCCAATTAAAAGCTTCATACTTGGCCCGAAGCGGCTCCAAGGGCATAATGTCCTCGGTGTGGCCGTCAATTTGAATGTTGTTTCGGTCCATTATCGCGGTTAAGCGCCGCATTTTTCGTTTACCGGCAAACATTACCGCTTCCCAAAAGTTTCCCTCATTTTGCTCGCCATCAGAGCAAATACAGTAAGTCCAAAATCTTTTCTCATCCAGCTCTCCGGCAAGCGCCACCCCAATTGCCTGGCTAAGTCCACTACCCAAAGGTCCGGAGGTGGTTTCAAGTCCGGCAAGAGAAGTTCTGTGCGGATGCCCTTGAAGCCTACTGTCCAATTTTCTCAGCGTTAAAAGTTCTTCCTTTGGGAAATATCCTGCATGCGCCATAGTTACGTACTGCACCGGACAAATATGTCCATTGGAAACAAGCAGCCTGTCCCTGTCTTCCCAGTTAGGATTGCCGGGATCGTGATTTAGAACATGAAAATAAAGTGCAGCGAAAATATCGGCCATTCCAAGCGGACCGGCGCTGTGTCCGCTTCCAGCCTCAACAAGAGTATTGATAATATCCTGCCTAATCTGATTGGCCTTCGCGTAAAGTTCTGCTTCTTTTGAAGAGTTAAGCCTTAGCATCAGTACCAATTATATCACGCAGCAATCTTCAAGGCTGTATAAGCTTTAACCGGATCTGGCTCGTTAAACAAAAAAGATCCAACTACTGCCTGACTTGCTCCGGCCCGCATACATTCTCCGGAAATTCCCGGGTGTACTCCTCCGTCCACCTCTATTATCATTTTCGGATATTTACTGCGAAGCTTTTTTATTTTCTCAAATGCTCTTCTCTGGAAACTCTGCCCGGAAAACCCCGGAGGAACCGACAAAATAAGCGCGGAAGCAGTAATTTTTTTATTCAAATAAGGATAAATTTTATTCAGTTCAGTGTTGTAATTAATGGCTACCATCAGCTCTACTCCGGCTTTTTTACACATTCTTGAAAGCTCATTAAAGTCTGCATCACTTTCTACGTGCACGATTATTCTCTCTACCCCCTGTGCAAGTGCCAGACCTGCCAAATCCATCGGATCGCTGGCCATAATGTGAACCTCAATTTTAAACTTTCGCTCAATCCCATGCAGGTCTCCCAAGTCTGTCCAAGTTTGATAACCATTGGTAAAACTTCCATCTGCAATATCTATGTGCACCCAAGGATCAAAAACTCCCCTTTTATCAAAAATTGCCTCACTAATTTCCATTCTTTCCAGAACGCAGTGAAAACTATCGCAATTGATTGAAGGAATTATCTCCATCCCGTACGAAGCAGGACGCAATGCTGCGTCCGTTGCTTGCTAATTGAATAACGACTTTTTACTGTTAAATATGCTTTTAAGTTAATCATAGTTTCAACTACGAGATTGCTTCGTTCGGGATCCATACTTTTAAGATACCAATCTACAAATTCATGCAAATGATACAAATATCTACGAATTTGCGCTTGCTTTTATTTGTTGTCATTCGTTGATTTGAATAAATTTGTAGATTGGTATCTTAAAATATTCGTTGCCCATTTGTTGATTCGCATACCATTCGTTGATTAGTATCATAAACTAAAACTTCGCCAGACGTCTAACATGCCTTTCGTCTTTAGAAAACGGTACACTTAGCCACAGTTTGATTATTCTAATGGCCTCTTCCTCATCCACAAACCTCGCTGCCACAGATAAAATATTGGCGTTATCATGCTCGCGGCTTAGCCGCACAACCTCCTCTTTGCCTCCATACCAAACCGCCGCACGCACTCCTTCGTATCTATTCGCTACCATTGCCTCACCTTGCCCATTTCCGCCGAAAATGATGCCCATAGAGCCTTTTTCGTTTGCCACCGCCTCCGCACAGGGCGCAATGAAATCGGGATAATCGTCCTTTTTATCCAACTCAAAAGCTCCATGGTCTTCAAGTTCATATCCTTGCTCAGCCAAAAAAGCCTTCACCTTCTCTTTTAATTCAAAACCTGCGTGGTCCGCTGCAAGATGTATCCGCATAACTATATTCTAACATTCAAACGGCTGATAAAGCTCATTAAAACACACTTTTATCGCCTCTACAGCCTCAATTTCCCCTCCTTTCACCCTAACAGAAAGCATTAACCCGTGTGAAGTATCAGCTGAAAAATTCTGGTCAAAAATAAAGTTGCCCAAAGAGTAGGCTATATATTTTCCTTTAAATTCTTCAATCTCCTGAACTACGTGTGGGTGGTGTCCGATTATTAAATCCGCGCCCATATCAATTAAGCTTCGCGCAATAATCTGTTCACCACTACTGGAATGTGTTTCGTACTCGCTTCCCCAGTGGAAGGATACAATCACAATATCTACGCCATCCCCCTTAAGATCCTTTATCTTATTTTCTAGAAGCGAAATGTCAAAATCCGAAATTCCTGCCCTCGCGGAACTAGCCTCTAAGCTTGCAGGATACAAATTTGTAAAACTAAACATCGCAAACTCATTTTTGCCAATCCTAAACCTTGCCGGCTCATTGGCCGCTTCGTAATTTAGCCCTGTTCCTGAAAATTTAACGCCGGCACTTTCCAAGTGCAAAAGTGTATCCGATAAAGCATCAATACCCCAATCCCAAATATGGTTGTTGGCCAAAGAAACTACGCCAATATTTGCCTCTTTCAGCACCGAAACAATCTCTGGTTTAAAACGAAAAGAATAAATGCTTCCCTGATTTTTCCCCCGAGAAGAAATTGGCCCTTCTAAATTGGCAATAACTATATCCGCCTCCAAAAGCCTTTCCTTAATCAGCTCAAATGGATAGCTCAAGCCTTTTTCTTCACCAAGAGCAGCAATTTTTCTGGCAAACATTATGTCTCCCACAAACAAAATTTCACTTTCGCGCGAAAAATTTGCTTTGTGAAACTCGCTTGTTTGCTCAAAAATCAAGTTTTTCTCATTGGCAAAGTTAAAGAGAAAAATAAGAGCAATTATGAATACAATTCCAACCAATATTCTAATCCAGCGCTTCACTGATTTATTCTAAGGATAAATTTACTGCTGTGGCTTAGCAAAGCAATATTGTTTGCTTCTAGGAGCAAATTTTCTTCATCAGAAAAGCTTGCAGCCATCAGTTCTGCCTCCTCCATCTCAAGATCCGGTCCAGCGTCCAAAGTAGCACTTAAGCCCGTTTCCAGATCCAAAGAAAAAAGCGCAAATTCACTTCCAGTTCTGGCCGAAAACAAAAGCATTTGCTCTTCCGAAGGGATGGGCGTAAAGCTCGCGACATTATTAATACGTTCTTTAATTGCGCCATTTAATGTATCAAAAATCGTTAAAGTTCCTCCATGGCGCTCTCCCTCAAATACATTAGGATCTAAAATCGCCAAATATCTGTCCTTTCCCAGCAATGCATACTCAATATAGCCAGAAGACTGGATTTCTCGTTCAGAAATTACCGCTTCCGGCTTTTTATCCTCTACTGCCGGGCCAAGATCCCTTTGGTCGGGTACAAGAAATGCAAAAGCTAAGCTAAGAACAAATATTACCAGCAAAATGCCAACAGCTTTTTTCATCCCGTACGTGCTAACGAGTGACAATAAATGTCCCTCGACCACGTACGGGACAAGTCCCCTTCTGTAACTTTTCTAAAAATCATCTATCTACATTCCGGTTATAAGTTTTTGCTTCGCTGAGGATTCATGTGTGCTTCGCAGCCGAAGCCAGGTGCTGTACAAGCGTTGTTACATAACCCCACTCATTGTCGTACCAAGCCAAAACTTTCACTAAATCTCCATCAATTACTTTTGTATAACTCAAATCCGCAATAGATCCGTATGGCTGGCCAATAATATCGCTGCTTACAATCGGATCTCTTGTAACTGCCAAAATGTCTTTCCAAACTTCGCTTTTTGCCGCCTTTTCCAAAATTTCGTTTACTTCTTCAACACTTGTTTGTTTTTTAGCCACAAAAGTTACATCAATCATAGATCCGACCGTCACAGGCACCCTCATAGCCATTCCATCAAACTTGCCTGCCAAGCCTGGCAGTGCCTTAGTTACGGAAATTGCCGCACCGGTTGTAGAAGGGATAATATTTGCAGCCGCTGCCCGTCCTTTGCGAAAATCCCTACTTTTTGTTGGCCCATCGGTTAAAGCTTGGCTAGCGGTATAGCCATGCACCGTAGTTAACACAGCTTTTTTAATACCAATTTCACTATCAAGAATTGCAATTAAGGGACTTGCCGCGTTTGTCGTACAGCTTCCGTTAGAAGAGATAGAGCAAGTTTTCAGCGCCTCTTCGTTTACCCCCATCAGCACGGTTTTACCATCCTTCACTCCTTCTTCATCTTTAGACGGAGCGGTAATCACTACTCGCTTTGCTCCGGCAGCCTCAACGTGAATGCTGGCTTTTTCAAAACTGTTAAACACTCCGGTAGCTTCCGCCACCACATCAATTTCTAAATCTCTCCAAGGTAAATTGGTCGGATCTTTCTCTTGAAACACTTTAACTGGAGAATTCCCCACATACATCATATCTCCCTCCACCCTTACCTTTTCTTTCAGCCGGCCATAAACTGTATCGTACTGAAGTAAATACGCTAAATTCTCTAAATCACCAAGGTCGTTAATTGCAACAACCTCCAGTTCCGAGTGGTCCATTATCTGCCTAAACAAAAGCCGCCCTATCCTACCAAAACCATTAATAGCTATCCGTTTTGCCATATTTCTATAAATCTTT
>JAUYME010000069.1 GCA_030699515.1 bacterium | reverse complement strand
GTGCATTTAAAGCAGATAAAATACTCTATAAAGAAAAGCATCCGGATAAAAGCTCTGCCTTGAAACGCGAAAAACAAATCAAGAGTTGGTCACGTCAGCAGAAAATAAAGGTTCTTGGCCTAAGAATCAACTAAACGGCTCCCGCCTACGATTCAATGGCGCCCGCCTTTCATTCAATGGCTCACACACTGTGTGAGCCATTGAATTAGGCGAGGCTCGCCCAGTGACAAGGTCACTGCGGGCGGCACACAACAAGATGCCATTGAATTAGGCGAGGCTCGCCCAGTCGCTTAGCGACTTCGGGCGGCACACAACAAAAGCCGTTTAGTTTATCCTGCGCAAATCCCTGCGGGTCTCCTGAGTATGTGGACAAAAAAAGCGAGTAATCCAGAGTATAATAAATACAATGGTCCACGATTAAATTAATAAAAGCAAAACATCATGAAAAACATGAAATTACAAAGCGTTCTTTTTGAAATAACATTAATCTTTTTAGTGATTAGCAATTTTGCAATCTTTCAAATAGCAGAGGTAGGAAGCTACGGCTATATTCTTAAGATCTTTTCCGTTGTGCTTCTAGCATTCCTAGTCCTAGACTTGGGAATGAGAATTGGCAAAAGATAAGCCTTGAAACAGCAAGAAATTAAAGTTATAAATAAACATCTAGCACACTGCTAGATGTTTATTTACATGTCAGGGTAGCTCAGCCGGTTAGAGCACGCCACTCATAACGGCGAGGTCGGGAGTTCGAGTCTCCCCCCTGACACAGTAGCTATTTAGAAGGCTCAGATTCGCCGCTCTTACCCGATCCCTTAGACCCCGCACCCTCCTTTTTGCTAGCCACAACTCCTCCGGTGGTAAGCACAAGAATTAGAATCAAAAGCACCCCAAAGGTTACATAGCCCGGAATTCTAGGGAAAGCGGCGCTCACCCTCATTAGTGCGTACACAAAAAGTCCCAAGTTTATCAGCCACAAAACAATTCCCTTAATACTAAACCCTGCTTTCATCCTCCAAATAATGAAAGAAAACAAAATGGAGGCAATAATTAGCCCGAGTCCCCAAAAGAGCTCTTCAGGCACAAAGAACGCCAAATTAGCGGCATTTATTTGATTCGGAGTTTCTCCAAACATATCTAGAGTAATCGCTAATATCGCTAATAAAGAAAAGGTAATATCGCAAATAAGACAAAATCATTTTAACACGGCAATTGCAAACAAAAGATAAACTGCTATCCTAAATTACAATCAGATCCGATTGCGTCCGTATATCCGTATTAAATCCGTAATCCGTAGCCTAACTTATGAAGATAGTCATAGAGTCAGAGAAGGAAAAGAAACTTGTTAAGGAATTGGAGCCAAAAACAGACGCCGAAAATATGCGTATAAAGCGTTTTTTAGAAATGCCAGATTTATCGCGCACTGAAAGTAGCCCGCTTTACGAAATTGTCCAAAGAGCAAAAGAAGTGCCGTCACTTCAGGGATTTGACGATATTAAGATACCGGAAATTGTTCCAACCAACGTGCTCTTTGATCTTTTCAATATGCCAGAGGGGCATCCCGCCAGAAGCAAGTCGGATACATATTATGTAGACGAAACAAATGTATTAAGAACTCACGACACTGTTTTTTGGTATTACTATTTAAATCATCCGGAAATAAAGAAGAGAATAGAAAACAAAGAAACCTTAGGCGCTGTTTGTTATGGCAAGGTCTACAGAAAAGATGAGATAGACAAAAGCCACATGAACGTCTTCCACCAGTTTGGCGGATGGCTTATTACCCCAGACGATAGCGAAAAGCAAATTACCCCAGACGATCTTAAAAAAGCGTTAACCGAAGTAGCCACAAGCATCTTTGGTGATGTAGAGTTTCGTTTTTACGACCACAACTTTCCTTACACCGATCCAAGCTTTGAAATGGAAGCGAAAATCAATGGCGAGTGGATTGAAATGCTGGGAAGCGGAATGGTTAGAAAAAGCGTGCTAAAAAATCTTGGCCTAGAGGGCTACCACGGCTGGGCCTTTGGCTTTGGCTTGGAACGCCTTGCCATTGCCAGCATGAACCTGCCGGATATTAGGCTTCTTTGGTCAAAAGATCCGCGAGTTAGTAAACAGCTTAAGCTGGGCCAAAAATTCGAAGAAGTAAGCAAGTATCCGCCCGTAATTCGAGATATTTCCTTTGTTGTCAGCAAAAGCTTTGCCCCAAACGATTATTTTGATCTAATCCGTGACATCGGCGGTGATTTAATTGAGGAAGTAGAACTAACCGACAGCTATGAAAATGATGAAAAATTCGGAGCAGATAAAAAAAGTTTCACCTACAGAATTTACTACAGAAGCATTGATAAAACTTTAGCTTCAGAAGAAGTAGACCCAATCCACAAGGAAATAGAAAAGCAGACAAAGGGGCAGCTAAGCGCAACGCTAAGGGAATAGTGGCAAATGTTTTATTCGCGATATTACCTTTTCTTTATTAGCGATATTAGCGATTACTCTAAGTTATCCACAGGAGCAAAAAAGGGTATTGACAAATAAAAACTAGCAGAGTAACCTGTAATATACGTTCTTTAAATTATATTGTTTGAAGTCCCGAAAGGGAGGGATGAGCTTGCTTGTCTTTCCCTTTCGGGAAACTGCAAACATTTTGAGGCTCTTATGGTGAGTACAGGACTTGTCCTGTGCTTACCATAAGGGCCTTGAGCGCTCGAGTTTCAAATGGTGGGAGTTGGGTTTACTCAGCTTTCACCATCTGAGGCTTGAGCAATGGCTTGAGTTCCTAATGGAGAAGATGAGCACTTGTGTTTGTTTTCTCCATCAGGAACTTAAGTAAAGGGCTCTGGGGGGCCTAGAATGGTAGGAGCGAGCTTGCTCGCTTTTACCATCCTGGGCCTTTTTAGACCCTGACAATGGAGGGAGGTCCGGCCGGGAACTGACGTGCGTTCACACGACCGAGCCTTCGCGGCTTCCGTAGCTACGGACGGAACCCGAACTTGAAGCGCCCTGACTTCTGCTTCAAAGCAGAGCTGGACCGCTGAATCGGGTACCGCCCACGCCTCGGGCACACGGTCACGATGAGCGTACACGATGATCCCCCCGGATCTCCCACCTCCATTTCCTCCCGGGCCGACTAGGCCCTCCTCCCGGGGTGGCCACGACTTCGGTTCGTGGCCACCCCATCCATCCACTTCGCGTCGGACCCGGTCGAGCACTGCTCCCGGGTCCTTCTACGTTTATGGGCTTTTTTATATAAAACTGTTACTATATTTTGCATATGAAGGGAAATCAAAGAGCAGTAATGATTTTTGGTCAGCCGGGATCCGGAAAGGGAACGCAGGCCGACCTCTTGGAAGAAAAAAATGAATTTTTCCATTTTGACAGTGGAAAATTTTTGGAATCTATTGTTCACGACCCAAAAAATACCAACAATCAGGAAATCCAAAAGGAAAAGGAAAATTTTGATACAGGAAAATTAATTAGCCCAAGTTTCATTTTGAAATTTGTCAACATTGAAGCAAAAAAAATTGCGCAGGAGGGCAAAAGTATTGTCTTTTCCGGGTCGCCAAGAACCAAATACGAAGTTTTAGGAGATGATCAAGCAAAGGGGCTGATATTTACTCTGGAAAGTCTATACGGAAAAGAAAATTTGCACTCCATTTTTATAAAAGTGTCAGATGAAACTTCCATAAAGCGCAACTCAAAACGCATTATTTGTGTTAAAACCGGCAAGCCCGTTTTAAAAGAAGAGGACTGCGACGGTCCGGTAAGGCACAGAACTCTTGATAAGCCGGAAATCATTAAAAAAAGACTGATTGAGTACCAAGAGCGAACCGTTCCCGCAATCAATGCAATTAAAGAGCTTGGCTACACGGTTCACCAAGTGGATGGAGAAAAGAGCCCTCAAGAAGTCCGAGAAGAAATTTTAACTATCCTGAATGAAGAATAAAGTATGAACCTCATTAAAACGGAAGAGCAAATAGATAACATGCGCCGGGCTGGCAAAATCTGGGCCAAAACAATGGCGGAAATTGAAGCCGCGATAAAACCAGATATCAGCTTAAAGGAAATTGATGAACTTGCGGAAAAAAGCATCAGAGAGCAGGGCGGAATACCCGGTTTTTTAGGCTACAAGCCCGAAAGTGCAAAACAAGGCTTTCCTGCAACGATTTGCGCCTCCGTAAATGAAATTTTTGTTCACGCAGTGCCAACAGACAGAAAGCTAAAAGAAGGCGATATAGTTACCATAGATATGGGAGTAATAATAGAAGGCTACAATGTTGATGCGGCAGAAACTTTTATCATTGGCCAAACAAGCGAAGAAGCAAGAAAGCTTGTGCGCGCCACCAAACTTGCCCTGGAGAAAGCGATTGCGGTGGCAAAGCCCGGCGCAACGCTTGGCGACATAGGTGCAGCCGTTGAGGCGGTAGCAAAAGAAAATAAACTGCACGTTGCTCAAGGCTTAACCGGACACGGAATTGGCAAAAACTTGCACGAAGAGCCAATGGTGCGAAACACCGGTACAAAAGGAGAGGGCATGCCTCTTCAAAAAGGAATGTGCATAGCCATTGAACCAATGTTTGCGATAGGAACAGGAGAGATCAAAAAAATACATGAAGATGAAAGTTATGCGACAAAAGACGGCAGCCTATCCGCACACTTTGAGCACACTCTCACCATTACAGAATCCGGAAACGAAGTCCTAACTAACAGGAGCTAGCAATTTCATTTCATTTATTTCTGCAAATAAGCTACAGATTACAGATATTTACGGATATACGGATAAGAGCAAAAGAGGACAAATACACAACCACAAATCTGTACATCCGTATTAAATCCGTAATCCGTAGCCTAATGGTGGTAAAATATTCCTATGCAAAAAAACATCACCCTGTCCGTAGTTTTGCCTGTAAAAGATGAAGGAAAACGCTTAGCCATCACACTAAGCGATATTCATAGCTATCTAAAAGATAAAAACATAAAGCATGAAATTATTGCGGTAATCAGTTCCGGATCAGATCATAGCGAAGAATTGGCCAAACGCCTCACGCTAGCCATCAAAGAGCTGAAGGTAATAATCCTTAAAGAAGATAGGGGCAAAGGCTACGCGACTAAAAAAGGACTTAAAGCCGCCAAGCACCCCTGGATACTGATTATGAACAGCGATAACTCTGTGAACATAGTGGAAATTGAAAAAATGTTTCCCTACGCAAGCGACCAAAATCTCGTTATCGGCACTAAAAATTTTTCCCAAATCAAAGCCGCAAAAGAAGCTCAAACCCAATTCGGAAAAATCTACAAAAAATTCATAAAAAGATGGCCAAAGGAAGAAGATCAATCCGGCTTCAAACTCTTTAGCAAAAAATTGGCCGGCAAAATCCTAAAAGAAAGCAAGGCGGATGATAGAACCTTTTTCGCAGAAATTTTAGCAATCGCCAAACGTTCTAAAATAGATGCGATAGAAATTCCAATTACCTGGCAGGAAACCGAAAACTAAACAATTCTAAGAAAAGTGATTTGCCTAATCAGGCAATAAAATAAGGGAAAAATCACTATTGCCTTAAATTTATAGTTGTGATACGCTCTGTCGCACCACATGAGTATATCAAAAAATAACTGTTGATTGTTTAAGTAAGGAAATCAAAATTAGGACAATAAGAATATGGAACATCTACTAACAAAAGCAAAGTATGAGGAGCTTAAGGAAGAGCTGAAAAGACTCAAAACAAACGAACGGCTAGAAGTGGCGGCGCGTCTTAAAGTTGCCAAAGAGCTTGGTGATCTTAGTGAAAATGCGGAATACTTTGAGGCACGAGAAGCCCAAGAACAGTTAGAAAAAAAGATTTACGGGCTGGAAGATATTGTGCACAACGCCAAAATCATCAAAATAACCAAGGGAAAAGATACGGTGTCTGCCGGAGCAATCATTAATGTTAGCTCCAACGGCAAAAAACAAGTTTTCACCATCGTTGGAGCCAGCGAGGCAGACCCGGGGAAAGGCTACATTTCAAACGAATCTCCTATAGGAAAAGCATTTCTGGGAAAGAAATCCGGCGATAAAGTAGATGTGGAAACCCCAGCCGGCAAAACCAGCTACAAGATTACCAAGATAGCTTAAGAGAGGGTGCAGCCGCCCGCAGCGATAAGTGTCGCTGGGCGAGCCTCGCTCAAGAGAAACGAGGGCGGGGATGTAGGATGCCCTTCGACGACGCTCAGGATAAATAGGGTGTGGGAAAACGGCTCAGGCCGACAAAATAACGGCCTGAGCCGTTTATTTTGGGAAGACTCGCCCGGCAGCAAAACCCTGTACCAGACGGTACGGGGCAAAGCTGTTGCGGGTGACACACATACAAAAGCCGTTTCGGCTTAGCCACTTTCAACTTTCAACTTTTATCTTTATACTGATACCATGTATGTACGTAATCAACAGATGCAACCTATTCCACCCATCTGTATATCCGTATAAAATCAGTAATCCGTAGCTAACTTATGTCATCACTAGACAATATTCGAAACGAAAGAATCAAAAAGCTTGAAGCGCTAAGAGAACGGGGTATAGACCCATATCCTCCAAAAAGCACTAGAACCGTTACGCTTCAAGAGCTGGAAAAGAACTGGGGAAAAGAAAGCAGGAAAAAGTCCGTAATAGTAACAGGGCGAATTTTTGCTATGCGCGGGCAAGGGAAAATTCTGTTTTTTGACCTTAAAGATGAAAATGGAAGCATTCAGGTAATTGCGCGTGCCAACAACGCCCATCATTTTCAAAGAGATACGGAAAATTTGGATATTGGCGACTTCATTCAAGTAAGTGGCAAGGCCACGCTAAGCAAGAGCGGAGAAAAAAGCATTGACGCTTTAAAAATCACAATGATTAGCAAGTCCATACGCCCAATGCCGGCCGAGCGTTTTGCCATCAAAGATGATGAGACCAGGCTGCGCCAGCGCTACTTGGATCTTTTGATGCATCCGGAACTTAGAGAAATGTTTCGCAAAAAAGCGGCATTTTGGGCTTCAATTCGCAGCTTTTTAATCAGTGAGGGCTTTTTAGAAGTAGAAACTCCGGTACTGGAAAACAAAACAGGAGGAGCGGAAGCAAGGCCGTTCATCACCCACCACAACGCTCAAGACATGGATATGTTTTTAAGAATTTCCTTAGAACTTCCGCTTAAAAGACTTATCGTTGGCGGTTTTGAAAAAGTTTTTGAAATTGGCCGAGTTTTCAGAAACGAAGGAATTGATGCAGATCACCTCCAAGACTACACACAGTTGGAATTTTACTGGGCCTATGCCGACTACAACGACCTAATGACCTTTGCTCAGAAAATGTTTAAGCAAGTTATCAAAGAAACCACCGGCTCGCTTACAACTAGCTACCAAGGAAACAAAATAAATTGGGGCAAAAAGTGGCAGCTAATAGACTACTGCAAAGAGTTCAAAAAAGCCGCAAAACTAGATCCAACAACGGCAAGCATTGAACAGCTTAAATCAAAAGCCAAAAGTTTGAAGCTGGATTTTGACAAAAGTTACGGAAAAGGCAGGCTCATAGATCTGATCTTTAAGAAAACAGTGCGCTCAAAGTTAATCCAGCCGGGATTTTTAGTTAACCCGCCAATAGAAATTGAACCTTTGGCAAAAAAATATAGAGAAAACCCCGCACAAGTTGAAAGATTTCAGATTGTTGCCGGCGGCAGCGAGCTGGGAAAGGGCTTTTCAGAACTTAACGATCCGCTAGACCAAAAGGAGCGCTTTGAGCAGCAGCAAAAACTAAGAAAGGCAGGGGATGATGAGGCGCAAATGATGGATGAAGATTTCGTGACCGCGCTTGAGCACGGCATGCCCCCCGCCGCAGGTTTTGGCCTTTCCGAGCGCCTTTTTGCAGTACTAATGGACAAGCCAATCCGCGAAACCGTGTTTTTCCCAACACTGCGCCCAAAAAAATAGCACGCATGCAATACAAACCACAAACCAACTGGATGTCACTGCAAGCACACGGGTTTAACCCCGTACCAAACTCGAAATGCTTCGTTAGTTTTGGTTCGGGGCCAACGCTAAAGCCGAAAAAATAGGACCCATGAAATATAAAGTAGAAACAAACTGGATGCCTCCTAAAGCCCAAGGGTTTAACCCCGCAACATGCCCGGGCGTCAGACCCGTTGGCATTGTTGCAGCACGTGAAACATGCGGGGGCCCAACACTAAAACCACGCAAAAAGTAGACATGAAGAATATCCAGAAAAATAAACTCACAAGCAACAGGAGCCCAAGGGTCCAGCCCCGCACCAGCCCCTTGCAACGACAAGAAGGGCTTGGTGCAGCACGGCTTGCCATGCGGGGGTCCCTACGTTGAGACCAAAACACAATGCATAAAACAGTTTTAGCATTTGGAACATTTGACGGTTTGCACGATGGCCACAGAAGTATGCTTTCCCAAGCCAGAAGTCTGGCAGATAGGCTCGTTGTCGCTGTCCCACCGGACATAAACGTAATGCAGCGCAAAGGCCATTTCCCAAATCACATTGCGCAAATTAGGCAGCTATTAGTGCAGGCTGAAGATATTGCCGATGAAGTCGTGTATGCAGATAAGTTAATCGGTAAATGGAAAGTGCTAGATAGGGTTAAGCCGGATATTGTTGCTATAGGCTACGATCAAATTGAAATGGAAAGATCGCTTCGCAAGTTTATTAAGGAAAACAATTTGGGAATTAATATAGTAGTATTAGATGCATACAAACCCAGCGAATTACATAATAGTCTCCTCAAGACCAAGTAAACACCAATACACCAATGAGCCACCAATCAACCAATAAAAACAAGCAAGCATACGCGCATTCGGTGATTAGTGAAAAATTAGCGCATTAGTGTTTCAACTATGCTTGATATAAACTTCATCCGAGAAAACCAAGAGCTAGTCAAAACTGCTGCCAAAAACAAAGGCATCAAGCTAGATTTAGACAGCTTAATTTCCGTAGATGACAAGCGCAAAAGTTTACAAACCAGTCTTGACCGGCGCCGCGAAGAACAAAACAAGGCAGCAAAAGAAATTGGCCAAGCAAAAGAGGAAGACAAAGCAAAATTAATTGAAAAATCGTCCAACATTAAGGAAGCAATTCTAGAGCTGGAAGCCCAGCTAAGGCCCGTAAAGGAACAGTGGCAGGAGCTGATGTATCTAGTGCCTCAAATCCCTCACCAGGATGCGCCAATCGGAAGAGACGAAAGCGAAAACAAGGAAATAAAAAGCTGGGGCAAAAAGCCAAACTTTGACTTTGAGCCGAAGGACCACACAGAATTAATGACAGCGCTTAATATGGTGGATTTTGAGCGCGGCTCAAAAGTACACGGCTTTCGCGGCTATTTTCTCAAAAATGACGGCGCCCTTCTTTCTTGGTCAATTCTTCATTACGCCAAAGATTTTTTTATGAAAAAGGGCTTTATGCCCATGGTGGCCCCCGCAATTGTTAGGAAAGAAAATCTCTACGGAACCGGGCACTTGCCGGGCGACGAGCAAGATTTATTCAAAACTCAAGACAACGACTTCCTAAGCGGAACTGCAGAAGTTCCGGTGATGGGATATTTTGCAAACGAAACGCTAAAGTTTGATAAAGACGGCACAATTAAAGTATTGGCCTTTTCGCCCTGCTACAGGAGAGAGGCCGGAAGCCACGGCAAGGACGTGAAAGGCTTAATTAGAGTGCACGAATTCTTCAAGCTGGAACAGCTAATACTTTGTCAGGCAGATGATAAAAAAATCCAAGAACTTCACCAATGGCTCAACCGAAATACAGAAGAGTTTATTGAAAGTTTAGGGATTCCATATCAAACAGTAGATGCCTGCACCGGTGATATGGGGCAGGGGAAAGTAAGAATGTACGACATTAACCTTTGGGTGCCAAAAGAAGAAAAGTATAGAGAAATTTCTTCCGCCTCTTACTACAACGATTTTCAAACAAGGCGCTTCAAAATCAAATATCAAGACCAAGATGGAACTAAAAAGTTTGCTTACTCGCTAAACTGCACTGCAATTGCAACTCCAAGAATTTTAGTAGCGCTCGCAGAGAATTTTCAAACGAAAAAGGGGACTATCAAAGTTCCCAAACCTCTTCGCAAGTATCTGGGGAAAAAAGAAATTAAGCCATAAGGCATAAGAAGTTCGATCCGTCTTATAAGTCGTATACGACATATATGTCCTATTAGGAAGTCCGACTTCCCGATTTTGGCAACTGTAAAAATCCCAAAGCATACTTTGGGATTTTTGCAATACTTTTCCACAGAATAAAAAAATAATTTTGACAAAGCGTCAAGTAGTGCTAGCATTATTCCTATGTTTCCACGCAAGGGGTGTAGAAACAAACCCGCACCGGGGGTATAAAAACCCCACAAAAACGAGGGAGAAGCAAGCAATGCACAAGCGCACCGGGAGGGACGACAAGAAGGGCAAGGCCAACGAGAGGCCGAGGCGGACGCTGGCGCAAGTCACCGCCGCCAGAAAGGCCTGGGATCCCAATTCCGGAAAGGCCAAGCCGGACTTCAAGGAATGGGAGGTCTGCCAAATCAGCCGCGGCCAGATGGATCGCATGGCCGCCGAGACCGGTGGGCCAGTGGCGGACAGCCGCTGCAAGATCCAGCCTCTCTCCGAGCCCGAGCAACCGCTCCGCGTAACCGGCTGGAGGAACAGCAACGGCGGCTGGATCGACGAGCGCGGCCGTAGCGTGGCCCAGGCCACCCCCTACTTGGGCTCCTTCTAGGGAAGCCCAAGTTCGCACCACGGCCCGAACCGCAAGTCCCAAGGAGGGAATCTGCGGTTCGGGCCAGCACAAAGCCCCAAGGGGCATTTTTTATTTCAAAATACTCAAGCCAATGCTAAGATATCAGCGTTCTATTTCACCCAATCTTTCTCCAATTGATACTCAAAGATTTGTTCAGCTTTAAGGCGATGAGCCACAAGCAGGCTGGGTAACCGGTTGGGGCCAGTGACGCAAAAGATGGACAAATCTTTAGTACCCGAAGGGAGCGATAAATTGAAGCAATTTCTGCGTCACTC
>JAUYME010000062.1 GCA_030699515.1 bacterium | reverse complement strand
TCCGAAATACGAGTGTGCCAGCTAAGTACAGGTTTTAAATCCAGCGTTTGCATGTGCATTTCCAGCTCTTTGGACGGATAGATACCGTAAAGACCTGCGCCAATACGTGCAAAGTCTAGCGTGTAGTCGCTGCTAAGCATTAGGGCCGGCGTAGCGGCTATATGTTTTTCTAGCTTCGTAAAGCCCTCTGCCTCGGCAAGGGTTAGAGCTGTTTGGAATTGTTTAAATTGGTCTTGCGTGTAGCTTCTGTAAGCCGGATCTTTGGCGGCGGCAAAATGTGAATAAATTCCTTTTAAAGGAAGATTTTGCTTTTTAATTTGCTTTAAAATTTTCTTTAAATCTGCCGGATAAAATCCTTGTCTATGCATGCCGGTATCAACTTTAATATGAAAATTTGGAGAACGGCCATTGTCGGCCAACTGAGCAATGGAATTTAGCGCTTGCTCGCTTGAAACGCTAAGAGTAATATCTTGTGTTGCCGCACTGGTAAGCATCTCTTCGATACTTGGGCCAATTGCCAAAATGGGAGCCTTTATCCCTTGTTGTCTGAGCTTTACACCCTCTATAACCGAATCGGCGCAAAAGCCGTCTACCTTTTCTTTTAGAAGCTCTGCTATATGCAAAAGGCCGTGTCCGTAGGCATTAGATTTAATTACCGCCCAAATTTTTCCGTTGTGTGGTAAAAGCGAGCGCATTGCAGAAAGATTGTGCGCCAAATTTTTCTGGGAAAGCTCAATCCAGGTTTTTAGTTTGGGGCTGCTCATTATAGAAATTATACATTATGTGAAAATAAAAACCCCAAAGGGGTGTAGGTGGTGGGAAGGAAGCGAAGCTTCCTTCCCACCGGCGGAGAAACGGGGAAGGTTCGAAGGCGACGAAGCTACGAGATCGACGGCAACGACGACTCGGAGACGACGAGCATCGGCGCCACATACGTGCAGCGTCCTGCACGTTGCGTACGGACACGTTCTCATATCTGTCCTATTTTGTCAATAGCTACAGCCCTCGTTTCAACTTTCGCAGTGTTTCAATCATCCAGCTGATCCAGTACTTCCATGTTAGAGGCAGGTCTTTGCCGTGCACGTAAGCTTCTTCAAAGCCGCCAAATCCCCTTTTGAATAGTGAAATTCCGTACCAAGGGTGTTTTTTTGAAACATCTTTTTCTTTTACTCCCCAGAAATTGTAAAAATTTAGTCCGCGTTTTTTGGCTTCTTTTATTGCTGCCCACTGAAGCAAATGAGAAGTATTGAGTTTGTCGTACTCTCTTATAGATGCGCCGTGATGGTAAAAGCCTGAATCTGGACCAAAGATTACAATTGCTCCGGCCACTGTCTGGCCTTTGTAACTGGCAAAAAGCATCAGGGCTTGATTGTCTTTTTGAAAAGTCTCAAATTCAGTTTCTAAATACTTTCTGGAAAAAGGTACAAAGTCATGGCGCTTAGCAGTAGCTTTGTAAATATCCCAGAACTTGTCTAAGTTTTTAATATCGGTGCTTTTTTCTATTTCTATACCTTCCTTTTGAGCATTTTTAATGCAATAACGAGTGCTTTTTCTCATTTCTTTGAGCAGGATTTTTTCGTCTTTGGAAATATCTAAAATCCAGCTTAGTTCCGGATGAAGCATGTGCATTGGCAGCTCCTTGTAGTTTAATTTCTCAAAAATTGCTTGATTGCGCGGATTTTTTTCTAAAAGCGGACTAAAGCGAATAAAGTCACAGTTTTCTTCTTTGGCAAGCTCTTTTAGTTTCTCTGTAAGCTGGCTTAAAATAGCTTCTGTGTGGTTTAAATCTTTGATGATTGGTCCATGAGGGCAAAAGAGAAAGGTACCGCGCCGTGCATCGATTTTTAAGATAAGGGCCGCTGCTACCAGCTCTTCATTTTGAAAGACGCCAAGGCGGAATATTTTTTTCCCCATTCGAAGATTAAATTCTCCCCAAGCCCATGAGTGTAAAAAAGTATGAGGTTTTTGCTGCTCAATAAATGCTTGCCATACTGATTTTTGGTCTATTTCCTTAGTAATCACGAATAATTCAAATAAAAATTGGGTAATAATACGAATTTTGGCTAAAGCGAATCATGAAATTTGTTGACGATTTTTACAATGCGGTGCGCATCTTTTTCGTTGGTATTTATGTCGGTTGGCAGGTTGATGCTTTGGCTGGCAACTTGGCTAGCTACTGGGAATTGAGATGGAGCAAAGGCAATCTTTTCATAGTCTACACCTTCTGGTGCTATAACTTGCTGGTACCAGTCGCCAAGAATAACTTTTTCCTTTTTGGCTATCTTTGCGAGTTTGGCTGGTTTATCAACGCGAATAAGATAGCGCAGACAAATTGAACCATTCTTTCTTAGCTGACGTGGAATTCTTGGATCCAATTTATCTTGGTAAATTTGCGCAATTTTTTCTCTGTGATGATTAAAGTGTGCAAGCTTGCGCAGTTGATGGGCGGCTAGGCTGGCAAGAGCATTTGGCATTTTGTGTCCGATAAATTTTGGCTTCCCCCCGCTTCGTTCTGTTTTTTGTACTGCATCGGAAGTAAGGTGGAATTTTCTGCTTAGTTTTAAAATAAGTTTGCCAAGCCCTAGAGAGTTGTAGGTTTTTTTAACCATTGCACTAATTGTTGGATGCAAAAGCTGGCGCTTTACCCAAATGCGGCTTGGGTATCGATAGCGCCGGTTTCCTCGCTCAATTTTGGCGATTAAATTTTCGTTGTTGCTAATTAAGGCTCCGCCAAATACAGATGAAACAACCTTGTCTCGGCCAAAGCTAAAAAAGGCCATGTCGCCAAAGGTTCCAAGGGCTTTGCCTTCATACTTTGCGCCGATTGAGTGGGCGCAGTCTTCAATAACAGGAATGTTTTTTAAGCGAGCAATGTTCATAATTTTTTCCATATCGGCTGGATTGCCGAAGGTGTGCTGCACGATAATTGCTTTGGTTCTAGAGCTTATCTTTCGCTCCAGCTTTTCGATATCCATATTGAGACTTTGATTGTCTATGTCTACGTAAATTGGAGTTGCGCCCAGCCAAAGAATGGGCTCTGGAACGGCAACGCAGGTGTAGGCTTGAAGAATTACCTCATCTCCCTCTTTAATGTCTAGGGCTTTAAGCGCGGTGAAAAGGGCGGTGCGCCCGCTTTCGTAGAGGGAGACTTTTTTTACATTGAAGGCTTGTGAAAGAAGCTCTTCAAGCTCTTTTTCCGCCTTTCCATGTATCCATTTCTTTGGCCGAAAAATAAGATGCTGACTTAGTTTTAAGTCGTCCTTTTGTAGGTTAGGTGAAAGTGCTGTAAAGATAGTCTTCATAGCTGCGCTGTAACGCTAATACACGAATGATCGCTAATCGCCGAATGCAATTGATATTTGGCTTGGCTTTTATTGGCTGATTGGCGATTCATTGGCGTATTAGTGTTTCCGCCTTGAGGCGGTGAATTCTATTTCAATATGTGCTTGCTCCGATTTATTTTCCGCGATTACAATTGGATTTTGAAGAATTTCAGTTTTAATTTTCTTCTTATCAGCTTGTAGCTCAATGT
>JAUYME010000058.1 GCA_030699515.1 bacterium | reverse complement strand
GAAGGCCAGCAAGTAACCGTCAGCCTAAACGGCAAAAAACTTGTTATTGAGGATTGGAAGAAATAAAAAAATTCCCGCTGATTGCGGGAATTTTTTCTTCCTTGCCTTCTATAACCTATCACCTACCCTCTAATAAATAATGAATGGGTTGGCCATACCCTCCACTAAGAAATGAAGGTGGCAGCCTGTGCTTTTCCCAGTGCTTCCCATTTCCCCAATATATTCTCCCTGTGCTACCCACTGGCCAATGCTCACAGAATAGCTGCCAAGGTGAGAGTACAAAGTTTTAGACCCATTTTCATGTTTAATTTTTACAAAAGTTCCGTACCCGCCGTTCCATCCGTAACCGGCCTTTTCAACTGTTCCCGCTGCAGCTGCATAAACGTCTGTTCCACAGCTATTTGCAATATCTGTAGCATTACCATCATGGCGCTTACCCCAGTTATAGCCCTTGGTAGGCATAATAAAGTATCCTCCAGCACTTGGCAGGGCGCTACTGTAGCTCTTTTTACTAGAAGAACTACCGCTACCGCTGCTTGAAACTGTTGCGCCCGGAATTATTAGCTTTTGACCAATTACCAAGGTATCGCCATCAATATCGTTATATTCTCTAATTTGTGCAGTGCTTACCTTGTATTTCTTTGCCAGATAAGAAAGATTGTCTCCGCTACTTACAGTATGGCTGGCCCCAGATATAGGCAAAACGGCAATGTCTGTTCCCACCCTTAGCGCCTTTGCGTTTACCCCGTCGTTACTCCAAAGAATTGTGTTTACCGAAATTCCAAACTGCTCAGCAATCGTTGAAAGCGTATCTCCCTCCTTAATAGTGTAAGTAATGACTGTATCGCGAGTTATAGGCCCTCTTTCTTCATTCTCAATAAAAGGGCTGCCGCTTCCAAGTACGGCAGATAGTTCAGAAATAACAAAACCCGCAGTTTCCTCCGGGTCGCTTGCCAGCTCCAGCTGGGCTTCGTCTGGAATGTTGCTTGCAATAACAGCACTAAAGTCTTGGCCTGTTGACTCAACCCCAACACTGTCCACCGCCTGAGAACTTGCAGAACCTACCTGAACTAAACCAATAATCAGCAAAAGAAGGCCAAATGCCTTCCATTTTGGCCTAATTCCTTTGAAATGAAGAAATCTATCCGGAACTTCTTCCGATGATTTCGGATTCTCTTGATTCGTGTTAATGATTCTAATCCTCGCATCTACGCTCTTATGAGAACGTATTCTGTAAGGGATTTCCACCTGCTATTTCTACTCAATAGAAGCCACTATAGCACCATTGAAAAGGCTGTCAAACCCGGTTTTTAACAGTCGAATATTGACTTTTTTAGCCCAAAAAACAACAATCTTCACTCCTTTTTTGCCTTTCGTCATCCTGCCTGCCCGCTTGCCTGCCTCTGGCATGGCCTCTGGAGGGAGCAAAGCGAAGGATCTGGGCCTTGGCTCAAACAGCCCAGATTTTTTATTTTAGGCTGATAACCCAGATTCTCCTACCTCCGCCGTGTTTGCGCGGCAGGCAGGTCCCTTCAGTCAGAATGACCGAAAGAAACGTTAAAGTTAAAAGGGCAAATTTTATAATTCAAAGCTCTCTGCTACAATTGCTAACTATGGAACTTAATGAGCGTCAAAAGGAGGCGGTGGAGCACGGAAGCGGCCCGCTTTTAATGTCGGCTGGAGCCGGATCGGGAAAAACCAGAGCCCTTACCAGTCGCCTTAAACATCTGATTGAGAAAGGCACGAAACCGGAGCGTATCTTAGCCATCACTTTTACCAACAAAGCGGCAGATGAAATGCGCGAGCGTGTTTTTTCCGCCGAAGGCGGATCCGCCTCTGGCGGAGGCTTAAAGCGGAAAAACCCCATGCGCCTGCCGCTCAACGGCCAGCCCTTTATCGGCACCTTCCACTCTTTTGGCCTTCGCCTCCTAAAACAAGAGATAGAAAAACTAAATAGAACTCCAAATCTCTCTATTTACGACAATGACAAAAGCCAAAGCCTAGTCAACAAAATCCTGAAATCTCTGGACATTCCAAAAGACAAATACAAACCCACCGTACTTGCGGCCAAAATTTCCAAACTTAAAAACGAGCTAAAAAATCCCAAGTTTCTGGAAGAAAGTGAATACGAAGACGATAGGGTGCTTTTGGAAGTATATCTTCGCTACGAGCGCGAGCTAATAAACAACAATGCTTTCGATTTTGATGATCTCATAGAAAAACCCGTGCGTCTTTTCGCTGCTAACCAAAAAATACTGCAAAAATATCAACAAATGTTTGATTACGTTTTGGTAGACGAGTACCAAGACATCAACAGAGCTCAGTACCAGTTAATTCGCCTTCTTGTAGATAAACACCAAAATATTAATGTAGTAGGGGACGACCAGCAGGCCATTTACAAGTTTAGGGGTGCGGATTTTAGAAATTTTTTAAATTTCTCTGCTGATTTTCCCAGTGCCAAAATTGTAAAATTGGAACAATCCTATCGCAGTACAAAAAAAATTATTCAATCGGCCAACGCAGTAATTAAAAACAATAAAGAGCAGGCCCCAAAAGAGCTTTGGACCGACAACGAAGAAGGAGACTTTATTACCGTAGCCTCTACCGAAAGCGCCGAAGAAGAGGCGCTGTGGCTCTCAAGCGAAGTGCAGGCAATAAAGAAAAAGGACCCAGGCTCCAGCATTGCCGTGCTTTATCGAACCAACGCGCAGTCGCGCGCTATAGAACAAGCTTTCTTGGCTTTTCGCATTAGCTACCATATATACGGAGGGCTTCGCTTTTACGACAGGCTGGAAATAAAGGATGTAATTGCCGCTCTTTCCACGGCCTTTAACCCAAAAGACAGCGCCAGCAAAGAACGCCTAGAGAAAAACCTTGGTAAACGCCGCACGCTTAAATATCTAGAATCTTTAGAAACTCTTCCCAAAGAAGCTTCTATTATAGATTTGATTAATCGCTTTTTGGAAGAGGCCGACTACACAAGCTACCTAGCCACAAAGTTTAAAAACCCAAACGAAAGGCTGGAAAACATCGCCGAACTTATCTCTTTTGCTACAAGCTTTGACTCTTTAGGAGAATTCTTAGATCAAGTGCTCCTTCTTCAATCTAATGATGAAGAAAGTAAATCTCCAAAAAGCGCCAAAGAAAACAAAAGGCTAAAAATCATGACCGTTCATATCGCTAAGGGCTTAGAATTTGACTACGTTTTTGTTATTGGCTTAAACGACGGTATTCTTCCCCACAAAATGTCTTTAGCAGAACCAGGTGGTATTGAAGAAGAGCGCCGGCTAATGTACGTAGCAATGACTAGAGCCCGCAAAAAACTCTACATTTCCTACCACAACTATCCTTCTGTATTCCTTTACGAAATTCCTCAAAGCAACTGCGAATTTATCAATGCAGACGGCGGAGAGCTTTGGCTTCCCGATGAAGATGATATGTACATTGAAGATTAGGTTGTAGGTGATAGGTTATAGCAAAAGAATTATATAATTTATTATGGAATAAATTATATAATTCCTGCTTTAAATACCCAGAAACCCAGTATTCATACGCACTAATCGACCTCGTGCCAATAAACCACCTAGTGAACCAAGTGCTAGACCACTTTCCCACCCACAATGCTGTTATGACTGGTCATAACAGCATTGTGGGTGGTTTCCTCTTTTATTCTATAACCTACTTGCCCTGAGCATGGGCGAAGGGTAACCTATAACCTATAACCTAAATTCCTATGTCTAAATTCCTCGGCCAGCACTTTCTAACAAATCAATCTGCTCTGCAAAAAATTGTAGATTCTATCCCGCTTGAAGCGGGCGATTTAGTTATAGAAATTGGGCCCGGCAAAGGCGCTTTAACCTACCCGCTCTTTGAAGCGGTAAAAAAATCCGGCGCCAAGCTTATCGCACTGGAAAAAGACCGCCGTCTAGCCCTAAAACTTTATCAAGATTTAGCCAAAACAAAGGAAAATTTTGACATTGAAGAAGCCGATGCGCTCCTAAAGCTTGAGGAACTTTCCCACAAACAACCCTCCTACCATATAGTTGGCAACATTCCTTACTACATCACCGGCCGCCTTCTAAGAATCATTTCCGAACTAGAGAACAAGCCAAAAACGGTAATTTTAACCATTCAAGAAGAAGTGGCAAAAAAACTAAGCAGCCAAAAAGGGGATAATAACCTGCTTTCCGCAATCACTTCCGGCTGGGCAGAGGCAAAAATTCTGATGCGCCTTAGCCCGGACGATTTTGACCCTCCTCCCCAAGTCAGCTCTGCAATTATTCAACTCACCACAAAAAAAGACCACCCAAATAAAGAACAGCTACTTCAATACTATGCTTTTCTAAAATCTGCTTTTAAACAGCCAAAGAAAACTTTGCTTAATAATTTGTCTGATAGCTATAAAGATATAGAAAAATCAAAGCTTTTAGAATTTTTACAATCCCAAGGTTTGCACGAAAAAACTCGGGCCAGAGAACTTAGCGGCGAAGAGCTTACGCAGCTTTTCTTAGCCTTTCACTCTCGTTTCTTGTCATCTCCTGCTTCTTCTTAGACCGCTCTGCGCGCTCAAGACGCTCTCTGTTTTCTGAAAATCTGGCAGGCCCGCCAAGCAAAGGAGTCTCGCGTCTAGCCTGCCTTGCCCCGACAATAGGCCCGCTCTGCACTGTGGACCTTTGCCTTAATGGCCCTGTATTTGCCGCTCCTTGTTCAGTGTCATCATCTGCCGAAACAGCTCCCTCTCTCCTCTCCCTGGCTCTTTGTATTGCCCCCTGTCTTCTTTGTGCAACCGAGGCTCTATTCTTTTGCATTCTATCTCTCTCTCGTAAAACCGGATCTTTTTCTTCATCCTCCCCGCCCAGGGCAGAAGCGGCCTTCTTCTCAGCCTTAGATATAAAGTAAACAGCAATCACAAATAGCGTTGATGTTGGAGCCGCTTCCGACAATCCGGGTATAATCTCTACCATAAAACCGATCATCGTAGAAGCTAACACCGCCATTCCGCCAATACCCATAATAAAAAGAATTAGGCGGATTACCAAAATCCCCATAATACCTATTACAATTCCAATCAGCGGGATAAAGCCCAAAAGATCGAAGGGAATGGCGATAAACAATAAAAACAAAAGGCCCATTTCGCCCAAACCCTTACTCTTTTTCTTATTTCCTCCCATAAACTTTTGTTTGGAGCTACGAAACTATGACTTTAATTAACTTTAGCACAGCCCTGTTACTTATTCCGCCCATCTTTAATGTTAGAATGAATGCAGAGCTACATCATATATGGCTCTTTAGGCTTTGTTGAATGAAAGCCCAGATTTCGTATAAAAATATTCTTAAGGCTACCCTTGCCACAGTAATTTTGGTTACTGGGCTTTTAACCTTGCTTATCTGGATTTTTGGTGATGAGTCTTATCTGCGCACAGAAATTGTTAGAAGTCCAAACCTTTCAAACTTTGAAGAATTCAAAAAAATTACCAGTCCGGCCAAGTCAAATCTAACCAATGACATCAGCGAAGTTATTGCCAGAGAAATTGCAGAGCTAAACCCCCAAGGGCCCACACAGGGAAGTTCCGATGAAACACAAATTGCCGCCCTGGACCCGGAAAAGCTTCTGGATAAGACCATCCAGGAAGGCTTAAAGAATTTCAACCCTGACCAGCTTCGTTATCAGGCGGGATTAAGCCAAATTCAAAGCACAGAGTCAAACATAAAAGAAAAGCAAGCAGAGTATTTTGAAGAAATTAACGACATTGTAAATACTGCATTCAAAAATGCAGAAACAATCAACTACGCCTACCTGCCCGAAACAAACTTCCAGTCAATTATCGCTAGTTATGACGATGCTATCGGCCGTCTTTACAAAACAAAAGTGCCAAGTGATTTGCTTGCCTACCACATCAACCTAATTTCGCTTCTGGGAACACATCAAAATGTCTACGCGGTACTGGCAAATTTTGAAGATGACCCCCTTCAAGCCTACCTTGCTGCGGATTTTGGGCTGCAAATTGAAAACGAAATTGTTTTTCTAAGCAACGATATGAATCAATACATAAAAGACAATGAAATTTTTGAAAACTAAAAAGCAAAAAATGAATCTTTCTAAAGCTGTAGTTGCATTGCTGATTTTACTAATCGGCTTTAGCCCCCTTGCTCTAAGCCCTGGTTTTTCTTTTCAAAAGAATGAGGCCAAAGCGATAACAATCACAGTTTATGTGACTGGCGGAAAACTGGACTTCATTGCTTCTATTCCAAGCCTTGAAGCACTCGCCCGAACTATTGCTGCCGCAACAACAAACGTCGCCGCTCAGCAAAAGCTTGAATACATAGAAGAGTTTGCCCTAGCCACCTTAAAACGTCAGCTGCTGAACAGAATTTCAGACGATATCATCAATTGGATTAACGGAGGGGGAGAGCCTCGCTTTGTTACAGACTGGGAAGGCTTTTTAAATGATGCGGTGGGCCTAGCCACCGGAGCCGTTATTCAAGAGTTGGGCTTTGGTTTCCTTTGCAGTCCTTTCAGTACTCAGCTTCAGCTAAATGTTGCCGCTTCTCAAAGACGAGACTTTAGAAGCGCAATCACTTGTACCTTAGACGATATAGTGAAAAATATTGAAAACTTTTACTACAACTTTGAAAGCGGAGGCTGGATAGGTTTCTACGAAGCTTGGCAGCCTCAAAACAATTTCTTTGGAAGCTACCTAATCACCCAGGAAGAACTTAACCGCAGAGCGGCCAGCGCCTCTAAGGCTGCGCAAAACGAAGCTTTGGCCGGAGGCGGAGTTCTTTCTACTAAAAGCTGTGAGGAGCGTGGAGATACCAGCAACCCCGCATCAGGACCCGACATTGACGGAGATAAAAAATATGGAGACTTTAACTGCAAAATTACCACCCCCGGATCAATTGTGCAGGGCTTGCTTGAAAAAGTCCTAAGCATTGATATTGATTTAATTCTTCAGTCGGAACAGCTTCCCGATTATGTCGCTAATATCGCCAATGCCCTTATTAATAGAATTATTCGGGAAGGCGTTAACGGCCTTCGCGGCCTTACTAGCAGTAGCAACCCCGGAAACGACTTTGTACCCCCAAACCCTATAGCCACTCCTTGCGACGGTCTTGAAGGAGACTTGCTTCAGGCCTGTTTGAGTTATCAAGGCATTATCAATGTTTCCTTTGAAAATTCTCGCCAAGCTCTGCTGGATTCCATAGCGGCCGCCCTTGTTGAAAGAAGAGCTACTCTGGAAATTTTAGAAAATACTAAATTGCTTTGGGAGCAACACCTGCAAAACCTGGAGGGGAAAGAGGATTCTTGTACGAGCGCCGAGTCGTTTATTGATACCACGGCCGGGAAAATTGCTACCCTTGAATTTGGAATTCAAATTGAAAGCCAGAGCATTACCGAGCTTGAAGCTTCCCAAGAAGAAATTGAGGAAATTACTTTTAACGCTTGGGATCAGCTGGTAGATATGCAAATTGAGCTTGCCGGCATAGCCAATGCGGAAGCGGCTAAAAATTCAAAAGAAAGAGTCGCTTCAGAACAGCAGATTGCTCAAGACGAGATAGATAGCCAAGAAAACATTTGCGGCATTGGAGGATCGGGAGGATCGGGATCGTTCAATAATAACTGATGCTAATGAGTTTTTTAAGCAAAAAGAAAAAAATATCTAAAAAAATTGCTCCCGCAATTCTACTTTTGCTTATCCTTTCTTTAGTCTTCAGCTCGCTTTTTGCCAATACTGCCTTTGCTCAAGACGGTAACAGCACATCCACTGACAATCTCACAGCAAAGGAACAAGCAGCCTTCGAAAACAGCAGGGAGCAAAGAGAAAGAGACGCAGAAGGGGTAATAAATTTTGCAGGCACGCTCGTTAACATTCGCTGGGGTGAGTGTGATTGGGACGAGTTAGTTTGTGGTGTTACCAAGGGCCTGCGCTATGTTATTCTCGGTACTTTGTCAGCACTTGGTTCGTTTTTCGCTTTTCTTTTGGGACTGGCGGCTGTGTTTTTGAAAATGATGGTCTTTTTGGGAACCAAAATAGCAATCCTCCCTCTAGTTACCATCGGCTTTGGACTGACTCTAAGCTTTACCAACGTTCTCTTTATTTTAGCCATTATCATTATGGCCTTTGCTACCATTCTTCACTTTGATAAGTGGAGCGCAAAGACCATGCTTAAGCGCTTAATTATCGCTGCGATTCTGGTTAACTTTAGCTTCTTTATTGCCGGATTTATTTTAGACACCACCAATGTATTTACCGGAGTCTTCTCTGAAGCTTTTGACGAAAGAGAGCTTGGAAAAGCCCTCAATCCTCAGCAAATAATTTTAGCCTTTGGCACAAAAGTAGACTACATAAAGTATTCGGATGGAACATCAGTGAGTGGCGAAGCTGCTGATAGAGCCCTAAAAGACGTGCAGGCAGGCGCTGTAGATAAAAAAATCATTGAACTCCAAACCCCGCTTAATGAAGATGATTGGACACAGTTCTTTAAAATTTTCCAGGGTCTTTTGCTTGCCGTAGTGCTAACCCTGCTCTTAACCATCTCTTTATTGGCGGTAGGAATAATGGTGCTTGTCCGAAGCTTCTATATCGGCTTTCTGTTAATTCTTATGCCTATTATTTGGCCAATTTCTGTAATGCCGGTACTTAAGGAAAGGTGGGATCAATGGTGGGCCGCCTTTATGAAGTGGGCAATATATCTACCCACAGTCTCTTTCTTTATCTGGCTTGCAGTTCGCTCAACTCAGGTAATGAATAATCTTGGCGCGGACGGAGTTTACAGCGAAATAAAAGTTTTAGCCGGTGGAAGTACCTTTGCCTATCTTACCCTAATGGTCTTTAATGTTCTCTTCATCGTCGGTTTAATTATTGGCGGGCTTGTTGTAAGCAAAAAGTTTTCTTTGTTCGGTTCTGCAGCCGGCCTTATGGCAGCCGGCTGGATTGGCTCAAAAGTTAAAGGCGGATCAAAGAAAGCTGGCAAATACGCACTTAGAAACCCAGGGAAAGTTGCTGGCGGGGCAGCAGGTGCTGCGCTTGGCGCAAGCGGGTTGGGTGCACTAGGCGCCCTGGCTGGAGCAGGCATTGGATATAAGGGCGGTAAAAAAGCAGAAGAAGGAGTTAAAAGAGCTGGAAGGGGAGCGGCTCGTATGGGATCTAATGTTGCAAGCGCCGGAGCCACAGAAACAGGAGTAAAGGGCTTTTTGGGCCGTCTTGCGACAGGCAGTCTTACTAGAGGCGGAGCTCAAGAAACGGCTAATAAACTTGCAGCAAAAGCCAGCGCTTCTGAGAGAGTTAAAAAACGCCAGGCAGCGCTTTATGGCAGCCTTAGCAATAAACAGTTTGATGCAATTGGCCAAGGCCCTCTACCATCTGGAGATATTGATAAGGCAGCTTACTTAATGGAAGCCACTAAGAGGAAAAAGTCTGGCGAGCTTGGCAAGTTTGGCAAGGATAAGATAAAAGATCTGATGGAATCAAGTCAGCGCGCCTTCAACATTAGCCAAGCCGAAGATGCTCCAAGCGGAGAAGGGGTGCCGGGCATTAAAGAAATATTTAATGCTAACCCCGAGCTTGCCGCTGAAGTAACAGGAAAGGATATTGATAAGATACTAGCTGGAATGTCAGGCAGCGAACTTCTGCAAATCAAAAAAGTTACCCCTAAAATAGCCGGCGCCATGGTCAAAAAACTCAATGAAAAGGCTTTAATGAATTATTACCAAAAAGCCTCAAGTGAAAATAGCTCTGTGCTAAAAACTAGATTGAGGCGCCTGGCAGCCCCAGAGGTTGCTGCCCAAAGCGGAGAGGAGGCTGCAAGAAAAATGCTAGAGGAAAACATCCAAGAAATATCCAAAGAAATATCCGACATCACTTCTCAGATTAGTAAGGGTGAACGGAATAAAGATTCTAAAGTAAATTACGAACAGCTTAATGCAACGCTAGAAAAGAAGAAGAAAGAACTTGAAGAAGCCAAGAAGACCTCTGTTACAAGATCAGAAAGTAAAGAAGAGAATAAAGACGCATACAGAAAACTAAAAATCTTGTCCCAAGACAGGATTTCATCTCCCGATAGCTAAAAATGCAAACAAAAACAAACGCTAAAGAAAGATACGATCTCCTCCCTGAAGCCATCCGCGATTGGCTCGGCTCATTTGAAGCTACCAATCATATTACAAACATCAACGACAGCTATAAAGTTAGCTGGGAAAAGCGCCGAGTTATTCCAAGAAATATTGCCCGTTTGGCAATAGGTATGGTCAAGCCGGAAGCTTTCCAAAGCACAATCAAAGCCGAGCTTGGAGTTAGCGACCCTATTGCAGCCCAAATTACCACTAAAATTGCTCAAAAAATATTAGTTCCCGTAGCCGATGCACTAAAAACCACCCAAAACATTGATCTGTCGCCACTGATGAAAATGGCAGCTACCAAGCCCCAAACAGGACAATCACAGTTACGACCGATAAGTTTAGACTCGCTTGCCAAGCAAGGCCAAACTCTTTCTTCTGCTTCTCAAACAGAAGAAAGCACAACTAAAAAACCAATGTCCGCCTTTGCCAGCATTAAGCAAGGATCATTGGCTCATGAGTCTCAAAAACAGCAAGCGGAACAAAAATCCGCCCCACAAACAGATACTGTCCAAGAAGTTCCGGAGCTTGATCAGCCCGAAAACTTTCAGCCCATAGATTCA
>JAUYME010000056.1 GCA_030699515.1 bacterium | reverse complement strand
TTATTTGAAGTATTGAAATAATATTCATCCCGTACGAAGCAGGACGCACTAGTGCGTCCGTTGCTTGCCAATTAAATAACGACTTTTTGCTGATAAATATGATTTTAGGATAAACATGGTTTTAGTCACTAGATTGCTTCGCTGAGGATTCATATTAAAAAAGATATATCTAATATCTATTTCTCCGAAGGCTTGTTATGAAGAAGCACCCCCACAACGCTAATTAATAATGTGCCATAAAACAAGGGCATCAATCCATCTATACTAATGTTTTGAGAGTAAATGTCAACGATATAAAGGATTATTGCATTTATGACAATATTAAATAATCCAAGAGTCAAAATAATAACAGGGGAAAAAACAAGCTTAATAATTGGCCTAATTAACAAGTGAATTACTGTCACAACCAGCATTAAAAGCAAAAATCCGCTGACAGAGCCAATTAGGTCAAAGCCGGTAATTAAAAAGGCCGCCGCCAGAAAAGCTACAACATTACCAAGATACGCAGAAATTGCTCTTCCAATAAACATTATTCATATAATAACATTTCCAATAGGGAAGTCCGACTTCCCCACTACCTCCCCACGAAGCCTGGAATGACATAGTGGAATGTCATCCTGCCTGCCCACCGTAGCTTTCTTGCCCACCGTAGCTTGCGCGAAGGAGGTAGCGAAGGAGGGAGTGCCCCTTCCGTCATCCTGAGCGTAGCGAAGGATCTCGTTTTCCCTAGGGCTGATAACCCAGATTCTTCACGTTGTTCAGAATGACAACGCAAGTGTCAGGGAGGTATTCATCTTTAACAAAGAATAGACGGGATATATCATTTATGATATAATTCAGTCTGAAGCCTGAAAACAAATGACCAAACAGCAGCAAATCGGAGCCCTTATAGAAGATATTCGGGAGGAAAAAAATATCACCCAAAGCGAATTGGCTAAATTACTAAAGACCAGCCAAAGCGCTGTGGCTAGAATTGAAAAAGGCGACCAAAACCTAACCACCGAAACCCTTTCTAAAATTTCTAAAGCCTTAGGCCGAGATCTTTTTGTACTTACAAAAGGCACCATTAACTTTCAAATAGAGGGCGGACGCAAACTAAGCGGGGAAGTAATGATGAACACTTCCAAGAATGGAGCAGTGGGCCTGCTTTGCGCCTCTTTGCTCAACAAAGGCAAGACAGTTCTTAAAAAAGTTCCAAAAATTGAAGAGGTACACCGGCTGATTGAGGTTCTTCAAAGCATCGGTGTTTCCGTGCGCTGGAACAAAAACGACTTGGAAATAGATGCCAGTAAAAAAATCAACTTAAAAAATATTGATATAGATGCCGCAATGAAAACCAGAAGCATCATTATGTTTATTGGTCCGCTAATTCACCGTTTCAAAGATTTTTCTCTGCCTAGTGCCGGCGGCTGCAAGCTTGGCTCTAGAACAGTGCGGCCGCACTTTTATGCCTTAGAAAAATATGGCGTAAAAATTACAAGCAAAAAAGGGGAGTACGAAGTGGAAATAAAAAACAAACTTCGCCCGGCCTACAACGTTCTTTATGAGTCCGGAGATACTGTAACCGAAAATGCCATTATGGCTGCTGCTCTGATACCGGGCAAAACCACCATCAAGTTTGCCAGCGCCAACTATCAGGTTCAAGAACTTTGTTTTTTCCTTGAAGAGCTTGGAGTAAAAATAAGCGGCATCGGAACTTCTACATTAATCATGCATGGGCTGGAGCAGATTAAGCAAAAAATTGAATATCAGCTTAGCGAAGACCCAACCGAAGCAATGTTTTTTCTTGCTGCTGCGGTTTGCACCAAGTCTTCAATTACGCTCAGGCGCGTTCCGATAGATTTCCTTGAACTTGAACTGCTCAAATTGGAAAAAATGGGCTTTAGATATGAAATCCTGAAGGAATATAAAGCTAAAAACAAAAGAACTAGGCTTGTAGATTTAAAAACCTTCCCTTCAAAACTAAAAGCGTTGGAAGAAAAAATTCATCCCGATATTTTCCCCGGGCTCAACATGGACAATCTCCCATTCTTTGCAGTAATTGCCACTCAGGCAAAAGGGCGAACCTTAATACACGATTGGCCATACGAAAAAAGGGCGCTCTATTTTACCGAGCTGGATAAACTTGGCGCGGAAACCGTACTTGCCGACCCGCACCGCATCTACATTGATGGCCAAACAGAGCTAAGGGCCAACGATCTTGTTTGCCCGCCGGCTCTTCGGCCGGCAACCATACTGCTCATTGCCATGCTTGCGGCAAAAGGCAGCTCAATGCTAAGAAATGTTTACTCTATCAACCGTGGATACGAAGATTTAGCCACTCGCCTGAATAAGTTGGGCGCAAAAGTTCGCCTAGTCCACGAGTTGTAAACTAGACAACTAGACCATTAGATTACTAGGCTGGTAGAGAAGAAAAGAAATTCCCGAAAACTTTTAGCAGAATCAGATGCAAGCTCTAAAAAAGAGGATGTAGGATGCAGGGTGCAGGGTATAGGAAAGCCTTCAGTAACTACAAGCATTTGGCAAAAAAGCTCTGCGAAGGCCTAAGAAATTTGAGACTTTGCAGAGCTTATTTTGCCAAATGCAAGGTTAGTTGCTTTTAAAGCCTTCTTTCTGCTAGTCTTGAGCTACTTAAGAAATCTGCTTTTCTATAACCTACTTGCCCTGAGCCCAGTCGAAGGGTAACCTAACCACCTATCAACTAAAGTATGTTTACCCGCAAAATTGGAATAGACCTTGGAACCGCAAACACAATTGTCTTCGTACCGGGACGCGGCTTTATCGTTAACGAACCAACTATTGTTGCCTTGGGAGATCCGGGCAACGAAGTTTTAGCCGTGGGAAGAGAAGCAAAGGGCATGCTTGGCCGCACTCCATACGACATTACCCCATATAGACCAATGAAAGACGGGGTTATTGCCGACTACTACATTACAAAGGCAATGCTTAAGTATTTTATTAACAAAGCCACCGGATCAATGAACATTGTCCGCCCCGACGTTGTAATTTCCGCACCAGCCGGTATCTCCCAAACCGAACGCCGCGCTGTTACCAATGCCACTAAAGAAGCCGGAGCCAGAGAAGTGCACCTTGTAAAAGAGCCAATTCTTGCCGCGCTTGGGGCAGGGATTCCAATCAACTCCCACTCTGGCAACATGATTATCAACATTGGCGGAGGTACCGCTGAAGTGGCGGTTATCTCTTTGGGCGGAATTGTCAGCTGGGCTTCAATTAGAACTGCCGGCAACAAGTTTGATCTGGCAATTATGGACTACATCAAAAAGAAGTATTCCGTTCACATCGGCGAACAAACCGCAGAGAAGGTGAAGATAGAAATTGGCTCCGCCCTGCCAATGAAACAGAAGCTTTCGGCAAAAATCAGAGGGCGAGACATCGCCGGCGGACTGCCAAAAGATGTTGTTGTAAACTCAAACGAAATTGCGGAAGCTCTTCGCCCGCTTCTTTTAGAAATTGCCAACTCGGTACAAACTGTTTTCAACGAAACTCCACCCGAACTGGTTGCCGACATTATGGAAAAAGGAATTATCGTTTCCGGAGGCGGAGCCAATCTAAGAAACATAGACGAATTCTTTAAGAGAATGAGCGGAGTTCAAACTTATCCTGCCGAAGATTCGCTGTTTTGTGTAGCAAAAGGCACCGGAATAATTCTTGGCCACATTGATACCTACAGACGTACGCTTCTTAATAAGAGATAAAAGCGTACGCAAATCCTAAATCCGAATTTCTCATTTCTAAACAATATCTAATTTTTATTTCCTAAATATCAAATATTAGAAAACTTGACACAACATAAGATTATTTGAATAATAAGGCTATGTTCCTTACAGTGCAAAAGATAGCGCCGCGGTGGCGTTTTTTCTTAGCACAACCTAAACAGAAAGGCTGATCATGTATAACGACATGCTCGGCAGGGCAGTGAGACAGCTCGTTCACCTTCCCGCGAGCATCCTCGGGCTGGTCATCGACCTCCTCGTCAAGCTGTCCAGCGCAGAGTTCCACAGGAAGGCTCTGCCCCACCTCCAGAAGCTCTTGAGCGGGGAGTTTCCTATCTGCCGCCCCCTGCGCTTCCTCAAGCCTCTTCTAGAACAGGAAAGCCCCAAGCGCTTCAGCGCGGATGCAACTTTCTTCGCCAAGGAGTCGGTGTTGAAGATCGCCTTCCTCAGCGACCATTTCCGGGCCGCCTTCTCCGGCAAGGAGGAGCAGGTCACTGGTGAGAAGCCGCAGGCCTTCTCTATGCCTCGCACCATGACCGACAGCGCGATCATCGCCGACCTAGGGGGCGTGAGAGCGACAGAGATTTCACTCTCCCAAGTCTGGGAAATGCTTCTTCGACAGCCAAAGGGCGAAGAAGGACTTTTGTTGACCAATGGAGTCGCTAACATCTTCTACGTCCGCGATGCTCAAGGGATGATGCGTGCGGTCCGTGCCACTTGGTACGACGTCGGCTGGCACGTCGGTGCCGCCGGATTGGATTTCTACCATTGGCGCGACGGCCACCATGTCTTCTCCTCGCGACTCTCCGACACTTACGCGCCGGAATGACCCTTTCGCAATCTCCCGGCCCGGGCGATACCGCATCGCCCGGGCCACTGAACTTTTCAAAACAATTAGCCCTATCTTTCAAGACCACCTCTCTCTTCGAAGAGAGAGGTGGCTCAAGCTAAAGAATTATGTAATATATTATGGAATATATTATATAATTCTTTTATTTTTGGCCTAAAACCTCAGTGTTTATGGGCTTTAAGACGGCATTGCTTGGCGAACCACTATGCGCACCACTACAAGGACTACTTTTTGTTTTATTTTGAATTAA
>JAUYME010000053.1 GCA_030699515.1 bacterium | reverse complement strand
GTTAAAGATGTCGCTTGCGTCTACAATTAGGCCCTCTTCCAGAAAGCGGTCAATAATTTTTGGGCCAAGGCCATCTAGATTAAAGGCTTTGCGGGAAACAAAGTGATACAGCTGTTCTTGTTTTCGCGCTGCCAGCTCCGTGTCTAAACATCGGTAGAGAGCGCCGTCTTTGATAACGGGGCTGCCTTCAAAAGTTTTGGGCGGGCTAATTGTTTTTTCGCTTCCATCGCGAAGTTCGGGAAAGGTTCTGATGATTTTGGGAATTACATCTCCGGCCCTTTGAACCAGCACTGTGTCGCCTATTTTTAGCCCTAAGCGCTCTATTTCGTCAAAATTGTGCAATGTGGCCCGCTTTACGATTACGCCATTTACCTCAACTGCCTCCAACTCTGCAACTGGAGTTACAACTCCAGTTCTACCAATTTGGAAAAGTACATTGTTTAGTTTTGTTGTTTTTTCTTCTGCGGGAAATTTATATGCAATTGCAGCTCGTGGCGCCTTGCCGACAACTCCCGCTTTGTTGTAAATTTCGCTGTCATTAACTGTGATTACAAGGCCGTCTATTTGGTATGGCAGGCTTTCGCGTTTTTGCGCAATTTCTTCGTAGAAGTCTTCTATTTCTTGCAGATTCTTTGCCACGTTCCCGAGCGGGTTTGTTTTAAGTCCGTAACTGTTTAGAGTTTTATATTCTTCTTCTTTTGTTGCAATGCGATCGTCGTTTATGGCGTAGGCAAAAAAATCTAGCTTTCTGTTGGCGGGGATACTTGGGTCTAACTGGCGAAGCGAGCCGGCGGCGATGTTTCGCGGATTTGCGTATTGGGGCAATCCTTTTTCGGCTTGCTCTTTGTTGATTCGCTCAAATTCTTTGATTGATAAAAAGACTTCTCCACGAGCCACAAACCTTTTGGGAGGATCTATGGCTTTTAGTTTAAGTGGTATTGCTTCTATTGTTTTAAGGTTTTGAGTAATGTCTTCGCCTATACTGCCATCCCCTCGCGTGGAGCCTTGAACAAAATAGCCGTTCTCATAAACAAGCTCTACCGCAAGGCCATCCATTTTGGGGTCGGAGTAGAAGGACAGCTTATTAGCTTGTAGGTTATAGTTTATAGATTTTAGGTGTTTGGTGAGGCGGGAGAGCCAATCTTTCATGTCGGCTTCGCTAAAGGCGTCATTGAGGCTGTTCATTCTGTAGGGTCTGCCAGCGTAATCTGTGTGCTCTACTTTTTGGAATTTATCTAAGGGCTTTCCGCCTACTCTTTGCGTAGGAGAGTCTTTTGTAACAAGGTCGGGAAAGCGCTGCTCTAGCTCAAAAAGCTCTTTTTTAAGCGAATCTAGGGCTTCTTCGGAGATTTCTTGCGTATCTTTAACATGGTAGAGATAGCGATGATGATTGATAGTCTCCTTCAGCTTTTCTATGCGTTTTTTGGCTTCGGTCTTATTCATACGAACTTAATCTTACGAAATTACGAAAATATACGAAAGTACGAACTGGGCAGAAAACGGGGAATACGAACTTATTCTACCAGAAAGAAGAAAAGGAGATCCTGAATCCCCGCAGAGCGGGATTGCTGTCTGTAGATAAATCAAAGATTTATACAGACAGGGAACAAGTTCCCTCCAGAGGCCCTCCAGGGGCGGGTAAACGGGCAGGCAGGATGACAGATTGCCACTTTTGGAAGTCGGACTTCCAAAGGTAATTGCAACTTGGGGAGGTCGGACTTCCTGAGGGAAGTCCGACCTCCAAAAAATGGCCCCTGTTTTTACTCTTCTTCGTTTTCGCCGCCGCTGGCGCAGGGTTCTATTGCCAGCTCTCCAAGGTTAAGGGAGAAGGCGCGAGCTCTGTTGTTGGAAATGCCGGTAGAAACAATCACTAAATCTTGGTTGCCGTTTGCATTGGTTTCTTTTGTTGTTTTTGAATCAACTTCTGCTCCGGAGGCTGATAAGTTTGGTGCTATCTCTGCACATGCGTTTGAGAAGTTGGGATCATTCTTGCGGTAAACTTTGAAAAGCTCATATTCAATTCCGGCATCTGCCGCGTAAATAGCTTTTGTGGATTGAGTTGCATCGGATGACTGGCGGATTTGATAAACCATTAGGAGACCTGCAAGCGTTGCTGCAGCCAAAATAGTTCCTGAAAGGATGAGGGTGGTGAGAAGCATGACCTGGCCACGCTGATCTACGCGCGGATCCTTGAAACACTGCGCTGATCTACGCGCGGATCTTTCTGAAGTTTTGATTTTTGTTATTTTCATGAGTCGTATATGTCCTATTGGTCGCATGAGTCTCGTTATTCTTCGCCTTGATTTTCTCCCTGCTCATTTTCTCCATTGCCATCGTTATCTTCGGGCGGAAGAGTGTTTAGCGGTCGGGCGCTTATTGTAGTTTGTATTCTTGTTTCTACATCAGAGATATTTTGTGTGCCTTCCGGAAGGCCTACGGTAAGAGACATGGTGATTTTTTCAACTGAGGGCAGGTCTTTGCTGTCATTATAGTTGTCTAGCTCAAAGCTGAGACGTTTAATGTTGACTCCTTTGCTGGTTAGCGGAAATGGGGGTGTGGGAGTACCGCCCAAGGTAATAATTTCGTAAATTCTTTGATTTTCGCTTCCGTCTAAATCTTCTGCTAGGTAATAAACAACGCTGTCCTCTCTTGCATTTATAAAGCTAAGCCTTGTTCTATCGCTTGATACCAAGAAACTTGTACCCGTTCTGATTTCTCTTGCAATTCGCTCAATTGTAATTGATGCGTTCTCGTTTGCTTCAATCAATTTTGTCGCGGCTCGTTGCGATCGAAGCGAGCCAATAAAGCTTATGGAGGTTGTTGTTAAAACAATGGCGAAGATAGACATCGCAACAAGCAATTCTACGATGGTGAACCCCCTATGACGCGGATATGCACGCGGATCTAGAAAACCCCCCGCGGATCTACGCGCGGATCTTTTCGTTTTTTTGTTTTCATTGGGCGATTGGTGGTTCATTGGTGTATTGGTGTTTAAATAGCTCCTGTGCAGTTATCGGCGAATGGACGCCAGTTGTAAAAAATGTCTTCTAAAATAACCTCAAATTCTGCGCCTCCTCTGCCCTCCCATTCTACTGTGGAAATAACGCTCAAAGAATTTTGATTTGCTCCATTCTCCAGGCGAATTTTTCGTCTGAATCTTGTTTCTTCGCCATCAATGCCCTGCTCGTATAGACCGTTGTTAAATTTCATGGGATCTGGTGCACCTGTCACTTCCGTAAGCGACTCACTGTCCCAGTTAACCGTGTAGTCTTTGCCGGTGCCCGGAATTCCGTTGTTCCAAGCGTCGCATTGCCAGACAACGTTGCTATCTATAATGTTTTTTACCACCTCAATTCCTTCCGCGGCCAGATATGTAGCTGTATACTGGTCACTAACAACTCTATTTAAGCTGATTGAGCGAGAGCTTAAGGTGAAGATACCTAAAATGGCAACTGCGATAACCGTAATTGCTACAAGTGATTCTATAAGCAACTGCCCTTGCATGCTTTGCGTGCTTTTAAACACTAATGCACGAATAAGCACTAATCTCCGAATAAACCTATTTGATTCCCCTCTTTCATTAGGCGATTGGTGAACCATTAGCGTATTGGTGTTTGGGCCTTTAGGCCTTTTATTTGGTGATTGGCGGTGCATTAGTGCATTGGTGTTTAAAGCGAGTTTACTCGCTACTGATTTGTCCCAATAAGTTTACCGTAATAGTGGACTTTTGACTTGGATCTTCGGTTAAACAAATTGAAATTTCTGTCTGTTCGGTGGTGTTGCCGCCGTTAAGATCGGGATCCGGTAGAGCTTTAACTCCGTCAAAAAAGAGATCCGGCTTTGGCGGTAAAAAGAAAATGTCTGTAGCCTCTGACGGATCGGAACAGAAGTAAACATTTGGATCTAGAACAAACTCATCAATTGCTTCACCGGAATCGTATTCTTGGTCGGATGAATTTTGCTGAATTGTGCAGGTTTCTCCGTCTAGTGGCAGATCTTTGTAAAGAATAAGCTTATTGTCGGGGTCGCTTGGGTTTTCTTTTGTTATGTAAGCACCATAGCCGCAAATCTTTTCCCCCTTTTCTTTAAAAAGAGTGGCTGTAAGCGATCTGGCGCGGGCAATTTCTTGCATTACTCTGGCGCGCTCCTTAAAGAGAATAATTTGCCGGCTTCCTCTTTGGGAATAAGTAAGACTTAGGCCAAGAAGCATTACCATTATGCTAAGGGCCACCATAACCTCTATCAAGGTGAAACCTTGATTCTTACGAAAGTACCTGCCCGCGCGAGCGAGTCGCGCGCAGGCGGGCGAAAATAAGCGAAAGTACGAATGCGACTTTTCATTGTTTTTTATTCGGTGATTTGTAGGCATGAAAATTAATCTAATTTCTAATTAACCTAATTGATCTAAACAATAACCAATTTCTAATGTCTTAATTTCTAAACTTGGAATTTTGGGATTGGGATTTAATTAGGGTAATTAGTGTAATTACCTGCCCGCGCAGTGCTACAGCGTTGCAGGCGGGGAGCAATTAGGAATTTGATGTATATGCATATCGGGTCATAGTCGACAACTCCTTGATTGTAGTTACAGTAAGGCGAAATACCAGCGGAGCAACGCCTCTCCATATATAATGGTAACAAAAAAGGCCATAACTAAGAACGGGCCAAACGGGATAGCTGCTTTAAAGGTTTTTTTCTTGAAAATTAGAAGCGGAAGCGAAAAGATGGTGCCGATTATAAAAGAAAGGGAAATCATTAGGACAATGTCCGGCCAGCCGAGAATTAGGCCCAGCGGAATGACAAGCTTTAAGTCCCCCATTCCCATTCCCCTGCCTTTGGTGACTGCGATGATAAGACCAAAAAATATCGCGCCAAAGACGGCGGCAAAGCCTGCGTTAAGCCAAACTGAACTTATTGGATTAATTATACTGCCATAGCCGGCCAGAAATGATCCTTGATTTAAAAAGGCGTTTGGAAAATTGCTTTTAATAAAGAGCAAAGGCAGGGCTAAAAAAAAGAGGAATACGTTGATTTGGTCCGGAATTATTTTTAGCCTTAAATCTATGAGACTAAGCAGAATGAGCGTGTAAATAATTAAGAGCCAAATAGCAATGAAAATTGCAGTAGCAATGCTGCCAAAGGCAGGATCTAAATTGATGGGGTAAAAGCTAAGAAGAAAGCTAACCGTGCAAACTGTTAGAGTGGCTGTAATTAACTCGGAAAGCGGATACTGAATTGAAAGTCTATTTTTGCAAGACCTACACTTACCCAGCTGAAAAATGTAGCTAAGAAGCGGGATAAGCTCGTAGCTTTTTAAAACTTTTTTGCAGTGCGGGCAAGCGGATCGGCCGATAACCCTGTCGCGCTCAAAAATTTTGCCATCCTCTTTATAACGAACTGCCAATACGTTTAATAGAGAGCCTACCAGAAGCCCGAATATAAAGAGGATTATGTTCATTTGCAGAGACTAGATTAAGAGGCTACGCAGAAGGCCTCATCTTCGTCTTCATCACAGCCGACTCCGTCTATTGAGAAACCTGTTATTGAATCTTTAGTTAAGTTCTCGCTTGGGTCCTCCAAATAGGCCTTTAGGACGTAATTTTGACCGTCGCCAGCATACTCATATGGGTCATGTCCGGTTAGTGTCTCCTCGGGAACTTTTCTGACTCCAATCGAGGCTCCTTCTAGTTCGGTCTGTAGATTCGCCCAACTGGAGGTGTCAGGATATTCCCCACTCTTTGTATAGTAAAGCTCTAGGCCTTGCTGAGTTTGTCTTAAATCTGTGATTCGTCTTGAGTCTCTAGCACGAGATCTTGAGCTGTTTAAACCTACCAAAATTACAGAGCTAAGAATTCCGATAATTCCGACAACTATTAGAATTTCTATAAGGGTAAAGCCCTTGTTAGGTTTTAGGTTATAGGTTTTAGGTTTTAGATTTTGCATATTTGTCTTAATATTGTATCACTTTTTATTTGCGATAGGACGCATAGGCCTGATAGGTCGTATAGGACTTATCGGTCTGATAAGGCTTAGGGAAAAGTCAGTTGCCATCTCTGGAAGTCGGATCTCCG
>JAUYME010000047.1 GCA_030699515.1 bacterium | reverse complement strand
TTCAACTCTGGAAAAACCAATATACCCATCTGCACAATTGTATAACTTGCACAATTCTTCCTGTGAAATTTTATTAAAATACTTCGCGTTTTGACACTTTATTTGTGGGATTTCATCTTTTAGAACCACAATGTAAAATTTGTCTGGATTGTTTTTTATCTCCTTCTGAAGAAGATCAAAGCCTTTCACGCTATGTTGGCTTCCAACAAAAATATAAACTTGCTTGTCTATTGGAATTCCATATTCTTTTCTAAGATCATTTTTACTATCCAATGGTTTAAATAGCCCTTCGTTTACTCCAATTGGGATTATTTCTGCGCTTACGCCATAGGAATTCGCAACAGATTTTGAAACCGCAACTACTTTATCGGCAGATGCTATCGCCTCTTTTTGCCTTTGGATCATTGTGGGATAGAAATTTTGGCCAGTAAGAGCTTTTTTGATCTTTTGCTTCCAGCTTTTTGGGAGGACTTTGTCCATTTTTACAAAATTATCTTGCAAAATTACAATCTTCTTACTTTGCTCTGGTGTTTCTAATTTTCCAAGTACAGAATTGTAAATTAAAACATCTGGATTGATTTTGGCTATTTCGTTTTTCAGATTTCCTTTAAAACTTTGGATCTCAATTGTGCTGGCATTTTCTAGTTTGTCAGCTAAAACGGACCAGAAAGTTTCTTCTTGCGATACACTTCCACGAATAAAGTTATTTACTAAAAGGACTTTCACTTAATAATCTCAAATTCAACTGTTAATTCTTCACAGGTGCTAAGTTGTTTTGTTGAACGAGAGAGTTCTTTGTATTTTCCAACAAAATAATATGGGCTAGACCAATACTCTTCGCCTGTCATTGTTCTAAAAGTATGTTTATTAAAAAACCTTACGTGAGTCATATCTGATGGGTCCATAAGTGGCACAACAATTGTAAGTTTTGCTCCATTTTTTAGCACTCGATAGAACTCGCGTAATACGAATAACAAGTCTTGAATATGCTCGAGAGTGTGAGAGCAAAATATTTCATCTACGGAATTGTCGTCGAAAGGAAGGCCTCTTTCTATATCTCTAACGATATCTGGCTTGGCGGACTCGTCTATGTCTATGTTTAGAAACCCTGGGCGTTTATCGGTGCTTGAGCCAATGTTTAGCTTGCGAATACCGGCCTTTTCTTGTTCTGCCATAATTTTTTGATGCTTTAACTTTGCTAGGGTTTTTTTGCCCGCCTCTTTTATATTGCTTGGAATGTATTTTTTGATTTTTTTAATCATATCCATTCACCTCTCATCGCTTTATTATATGAAACAGCGATAATATTTTACGATATATTCGACGGAATTGAATATAGATCCAACTTAGTTTTAGAAGTATCTTCGCACTTATTTTCCACGATCTATTATGACTGAAATTACGAGTTGATTTAAATACTATCCAGAAATGGCTTTTGCTTCCAAGGTTTTCCATGAATTCGGAAATGTCCCCCCCCCTCAAGAAGTCTTCAGCCCTACCACTTAATAATTTTTTGTTGTTTATGAATCCAGAATCCAGAATGTTCTCACTATATCTAGCAGCAAATTTAGGTACCCTCTTTTTGTTTAGAAAACCAATATGTCCATAGCTTGCATCTCTGGCATCTGGTTCATTGGGTGTGGTGAAAAAAAATTTACCTTTTTCTTTTAAAGCACTCAGGCATTTATCAATGAATATCCTATGCACCGAATGAGGGATGTGCTCGTATACTTCTAGCGCAAATATATAGTCGTATTTTCCTACATTAAAATCAAAAAAACTTTCTGCTTGATAGTCTATATTTAGAGCCGAATTGTATCGCTTCGCAAATTCCACGGCCTCTTTATCTATATCTATTGCAGTGATTTCTAAATTTGGATATAGGGTGCTCAGATTAATAGATGATGTTCCTGTTCCGCATCCAATATCCAAGACCCTCATCTTCATTCCATCGTTTGGAATATGTTTTAGAAAGGACGAATACATGTACCAATGTTCCTTGGCCCATTTGGCAATTGGTTTAAATTTCTCGCTTCCTGTTTCCGGTATTCCGGCACCTATCCATCCTGCCCGAAGATCTTTCTTTGTGAAGCAAATTGCTTCAATTATAGCCAACTTTTCTGGATCATTAATTATATTTGGCAAAAGTGTTTCCATATATTTATTCATCCATTTCTCCTTCTTGGACATGGTAAATTATACTATCAAAGGCTGTAAAGTGCTTCACCCCCATCTTTGCTTCTAGATTTTCGTAAAAAAAGATGTGATCTCCGGAGGTTTCTTTTCCGTCCGCTTCTTTTCGATTGCCAATGGGGTAGCCCCCGCTTTTTACAAATATATCTTTATAAATCATACAGGGCATAAACAGGCCTCCTTCCTTTAGCTCTGGCTTTTTAATTTTCTCTACATATGCCTCAAACTCTTCTGCATTGTATTCCTTGTAGCTTTGGCCAAAATTTTTGGAAATTCCATACTCGCCGCTTGGCATTTTCCCACTTTCCACAAGGCGAGAGCAGACTATTCTTTTCTTATTTAGATTTTTTAGTAAATTCTTAACCCATCCCTTAGAAAAGGCCATGTCGGAGTTTACAAAAATTATAATGTCCCCCGAAGCATTCATTCCTCCGTAGTTCCAAGCTCTATATACGCGGTTTAGATAGTACTCGTCTTTATCTTCATTTTCAAAGATTAGGTGGGGGATATCATTTTCTCTCAAATAATCTTTTACCTTATCTGTTGCATCGTTTGCTACAAAAATAAATTCTTCATCCTCCTGGTATTTTTTGAAGGAATCGTAAACAAATTGTGCGTAGCCAGTGGACTGATATATCATGCCCACTACAACAACTTTTAATGCAGAAAATGGAATTCTATCAATATCCATTTCTTTAACTCTGGCGCTTGAATCATTTAGCTGAATTCTATCTAGGGCAAAGCCCTCTTGGCCCTGCTCTTTATAAAAATCATACTTTTGCTGGATTAATTCCGGTGAAGAAAATCCATAGTGAATAACTGCCAAATCGCTTTTTTCTATTTTATCTAGACCATCGGGGTGCTGCTTTTTGTGCAAACCGCCTTCTTTTGGAAAACTTAATTTGCCATTGTTTTTCCAAAGACGAACATAGGAGCCCTTATTCCAAAACTCATCAATGCGGTAGTGTCGCGTATCTTTCCAAAGATTCATTTCAGGAAATTCAAAGCCATCTATCCCCCTTTGCTCTCCAAGTGCACAAAGCTTTCGTATAGCCCCAATTTCTGCATTGCGCTCAAAAACCTCGTCAGCATCAAGCCACAGTATCCAATCTGGGTTTAGCCCCAAAGTATAGTCAAGCATTTCGGCCTTGGCCTTTATCTCGTTTTTGAAATCGTTTTCTGCACTTAAGACATGCTTTGTGTACTTTTGTGCGAATTCTTTACTCCCGTCTGTTGAACCACAGTCGCAGACCACAATATCAGAACAAATATCTTTCATTTGCTTCAAAACTCTTTCTAAATGTCCTGTTTGCACCTCGTTTCTAATTTTAAGGAAGCCAACGATTTTTATGCGCTTCTCGGCTTCGTTCAAATCAAGGCTGTCGGTTTTTATTGAGCCCTTGGGCAGACTAATTGGCTTGTTCAGATAGTGCCAAATTAGATAGGTCCTTTTTTGCCATGGAAGAGGCAGTTTGTTAGCAAATTTTTTAAGATTGCGCTTAAGCATCCTGTGTTTCTTTTCCATATGCGCGGCGGACAAATTTGTTGTCTTTTAACATTTCGTAGCTTCGGGATTTTTTGAAGTAGTCTTCTTTTATCTTTTTTAGCAAATCTTCTAGCACTCTTTCGCTTGGGCTTCCCCCATCTGGATTAAGCACGCTTTTGTCCCAATCTGTTGGCATATCCCAAGCTTCTTTCATGGCTTCCAGTAGTCGTCCATCTCTTTCTTCTTGTTGAAGAATTGTTGCACCGGCCCAGATAGTTTCGGGTCTTTCCGTGCTTTGGCGCGCAATTACGGTTGGCGTGCCTAAAATTAAGCCTTCTTCTTGCACCGTTCCACTGTCAGAAACAATTAGGCGAGCCTCCTTTTCTAGGCGCATGAAGTCAAAGAATCCAAGGGGCTTTGTAACAATAAATTGCTTGTCTTCTACTAAATGAGTTAGGCCAAACTTTTCTAAATTGGCTTTTACTCTAGGCATGAGCGGGAAAACTACTGGCATTTCCTTTTCTTTGGCAAAAGCCAAAATTTCGGAAAGCTTGCGCTCTAAAATTTCTTTAGAACTGGTATTTTCTTCGCGGTGCAGAGTAATAGCAATAAATTCTTTGCTTTTTAGCTTTAAGTCGTTTAAAACATTGCTCTCCTCTACTTTTGGCATAAATTCTTCTACCGCATCAACAATAATGTTTCCAATTGAAAGTGCGCGAAAATCTGCAACTCCTTCGGCTAGCAAAAGTTCTTTGTAACGGGGCAAGTAGCAATAAAGCGCATCGGAAAGGTGGTCTATTGTGAGCCGGCACTTTTCTTCCGGCATGCGCCAATCAAAGCTTCGCCCGCCAGCCTCAAGGTGAATAACGGGAATGCCAAGACGCGCCACAACTACAGAAGAAAGCACAGTGTTGGTGTCGCCCAAATACATTACGGCATCCGGCTTTTCTTTTTGAAGGTAATCGTGAAGCCTTTCGTCTAAAAGGCCGGTTTGCAGGGCAAAATTGCTTTCTCCGCGCTCTTTTAGGGTTAGGCCTATGCCCAAATCTATATCTGGCTTACGAACGCCAAGTTCTTTAAGAAAAACGCCAAAAAGCTCTTCGTCATAGTGCTGTCCGGAGTGGACCAAAATGTGCTCAATTTGATCGTTGGCTTGTTCGTCAATTAGCTTAATAAGCTTAAACATCCGGATGTAGTCTGGACGAATTCCGAGGAGGGTTACTAACTTGAATTTCTTCATAATATCTACTATAGCAGGTGGTTAACTACCTGGTCTACTGGGTGGTTAACTGGGTAGTTAACCAAATTTTAAGTTTCAAATTTTTAATTTCAAAACAATTTTTAATACCTAAATGAGTTAATTTCGAAGAAGTAAAAATTTGACTTTGTTGTTATTTTGGTTTATAATGTTTTCTATGAAAGGAGGCACACGCGATGCCCACAGAAACGAAGCCGTCCATCAAGGACATCTTCGAGGAAGCGGATTCGTTCGTCTTTCTCGCTCGCAACCACAACGCCTACCGCTACAGGGAGGCGCTGATCGGGCCCAAGGACACCTACATCCCCTTTCACCAGCTCTGCATGGCGCTGGAAATCTCGGCCGACGACCTCGTCGAGATCTTCGGCAAGGAGGGCGGGAACGCCGATGCCGATGCGCCGGAACCCTACTATGGGAGGCTGGGAAGCTTCCCACTGAGTGAACCGGAGCCCTTTGTGAAGATGGCCAAGCTCTTCGGCAAGACGGTGCGTGTGTGTCGCACCTACGGTACCGAGTGCCGTGCTGACCCGATCTGGACCGTTCATCCGGATGGCAAGATCGAGGAGTACTGCCAACACTGTGGCCAGATCAAGCCGAGCTGACCACCACTCGCTTCCATCGGGGCGCGAGAACGCGACATGGCGGCGGTGCGGACTTATCTAGTCCCCCGCCGCTTCGTCCTTTTTAAAACTGCCTTGTTACGTAACAGGAATTTGACTTTTTTGTTATTTTGGTTTATAATGATTGGCAATCATGCCATGGTGGTATGAAAAGCACTGGGAGAGTTGATTTTGAGAGAAGCACTAGAAAGAGCCTTGCGTGTCATGGCATTCGCCATGATGCCCAAGGAGGACGCCTTGGTCGCTCAATGCGACCTGTGGTGTCTGTTCACCGGTGACGGTCCGGATCTTGTCACCAAGGGAATCGTGGGTCGCGAGATTCCCGACATGCACAGAAAAAACATCTTCATCACCGGGGCAGACAACCTCTGCGTGGAGCATGGTACGCAGCATTCCAGCGACTTCCGTGACATCTTCCTTGAGAAGAAGGAATGCGACGCATTCGCCGCTGAGCTGGTCTGCGTGGACGACACGGCGCAGTATACGCACGGACAGGCCGACAGCCTGCTGCGCTACCTGTTAGCGTGCATGCGCAACAAGAGTGGCGTGTTCAGCAAGGTGGCACTGTTCACCAGCGGGCACCACATCCTGCGCAGCTGGCTGGCCTGCATTGCCCGCCTGAATGCGGCCATTGAGGCGGAGGAGGATGCCTCGGCCAGGGGGATGCTCAGCAAGGTGTGCATCCTCCCCGTTCCCAGCTACCACATCCCCTTCGGCACGCCGCCGGAGGATATGGTGGAGGAAGACTGGAACGGCTGGGTGCTTTTCTCCCGCGAGGGTCTGCCGAGGATCCTCAACTACCAAGAGAAGTTCCCCCAGAACATGGCCAGCTGGGAGATGGCCGACGAGCACATGAGGCTAGTCATGGACGACCACCAGATCGCCGGCTGATCTCCGGCAACACCCGCGCCCATCGGGGCGCGAGAACGCGACATGGCGGCGGTGCGGACTTATCTAGTCCCCCGCCGCTTCGTCTTTTCTGGGAGATTTTTTATAAAAGACAACTTGGCCAAAGATTATTGCCGAGAATAGCACGAGTGGAATGT
>JAUYME010000041.1 GCA_030699515.1 bacterium | reverse complement strand
AAAACTTGGATGTAGATAAATATTATGATTATATTTATGGGAATTTGCAGAATAAGAAGATATTCGCTTTTCTCAACTCTTTTAAAAAAGAAGAATAAAAGCTAGGATGTAGGATGTAGGATGTAGGAGTTAGGAGTTAGGAGGTAGGGGTTTGCAAATTTCTAAGTTACTCCAATTGACCCAATTTCCAAAAGAAGAAAAGTAAGGAAAGGAATAAACTATGAATAAGGAAATGAACAACCAATACTTAATTCCAACTGTTTTGGAAAAGACTCAGTTTGGAGAGCGAGCCTACGATATTTATTCTCGTCTTTTAAAGGAGAGAATAATTTTCATTGGCGGGCCAATTAACGATCAGGTGGCCAATGTTGTTATTGCTCAGCTGCTTTTCTTAAGCCACCAAGATAGCAAAAAAGATATCCAGCTTTACATTAACAGCCCGGGGGGAAGCGTGTTTGATGGAATGGCAATTTATGACACCATGCAGTACATCAAACCGGACGTTTCTACAATTTGTGTAGGAATGGCAGCTTCAATGGCGGCAGTGCTTTTAGCGGCAGGAGCAAAAAAGAAGCGTTTTGCACTTCCGCACAGTGAAGTAATGATTCATCAGGTAATGGGAGGAGTTGAAGGACAAGCCAGTGATATTGAAATTACGGCAAAGCATATTCTAAAAACCAAGGAAACTTTAAACAAGATTTTGGCCAAGCATACCGGCCAGAAGCTGGAGCGCGTTGAAAAGGATGCTGATAGGGACTACTGGATGAGCGGTAAAGAAGCGGCGGACTACGGTGTGGTGGATGAGGTGATTAAATCAGGAAAATAACTGTGGTTATTTTCCTGATTTCAGTAGCAAGTAGCCAGTAGTATGTAGTAAGCGGAAAACCAAGGCAAAGACAAACGCAGAAAGCCAAGGCGAAGAAAAGACGAGTAATAAGTAGTAAGCCTAGAAAAGGATTGCTAATCAAGGAGAGGGGAAGAAGGCATCCCAGGGGAGAGGGTGCTTATTTGGGGGATTGGGGCTTGGATTTGTTCCAAAGAAATTCAAACCAAGTTCTGTAGCTGTTGGCTAACTCTTTACTTTTAATCACGAAAAAAGTAATATCTTCATTTATTTCTTTTACGGAGAGCCCGGTATAGGTCACGACATAGTCGCCGAATACGTGTATGGCAGAGCTGGTTGAATATTCTTTTGGTAAAATTCTATTTTCGCTATTTTTTGCCGGGTACTTCAAAAGTATTTCCGGAAGCCTTTCTCTGGTTTCAAAGTCAAAAAGCTGTTTGAAGCTAATGTTTTTTCTGTTTGCCTCCTTAAAGAACGCGTCTTTGCTGGTTTTTAGTCGTTCGTCAAACCATTCTCCCTTTGCGCCGATGAAGTAGCTGGTTTCAGCAACGCGCAGAACTTCTCGCCAAATGTTTTTTTGACCCTCCAGGCCCTTTAAGATGTAAGCCTCTTCTTTAACTTTCCTAGATTTAAATTGCTTTATGAGAGAGGGGAGTAGGGATTCAATGCTTTGCCGCTTTTCATCTACTAATTCCAAAAGTTTTTCCGGATCTACCGCATTGTAAGTGTTTTCCTTTGCAGAAAGAATTTCAAAAGCTAAGCCTTTTTCTACAAGGCGGTTAATTGCGTCATAAGTGTTGCGCCGGTGTATCTTGGCGCGCAGTGAAATATCGCTCACACCCATTTCGCCGTGTTCTAAAAGGGCCTTGTATATTTTTGCTTCGTTGGGGGACAGCCCCAACTCTTCTAATATTGTTAACATATTTGTGGTGGTATTAAGCACCAAAGAGTGATGTTGGCCACTCGTTAAATATAACATACATTTGGAGTGGGTCAATAGGCGAAAGGAGAAAGCTCATGCCCACTTTGCACGGAATCAAAGCTCCCGAGGGCAAGGGCGTGGTGCTGGAGGTCCACCTGGACATTCAGCAAGCGTCTGCTGCTTTCGCGAGCTGGCTTCAGGATTTGGGCTTTGAGCCCGATCCTTTTACCATGTTCCATCCTGCTGGTTACACCGCACACATGACCGGCAGAGCACGTGTGCCCAAGCGCAGTATGCAGGCCTTCCTGCAGGAGATAGAGGGAACGCTCGATGCAGTGATGAGGCGTGCGCGCCGGAACAACACTCCGCTTTATGCGGAGGTGGAGATAGCCACGAGCACTGCGCGGTTTGAGGTGCGCCGAGCAGGGCGCTTTAGTGATGTTCTTAGCGGTTTTCGGTTTGAAAGAACCGGGCGTCAAGGAGGGGCGAAGGCGGACATTCACCTGGAGTTTGATGCGGGCACTGTACCTGCACTCTTGCGCGAGTACTTGAAGTCCAAGTGTTTCTATTGGGTGGCTACGCCGTCCACGGAGCACTTCGGTGCCGAAGAAATCGCTACCTTGCAAACCAGTACCTTCGTTGCTGCGCGGCGAGTGTACGAGCGCCTAGTTACTCGCACCCTGCCCTTTGCGACCGGGATTCATCTTGAGCAGAAGCTTTTTATGCGAGCAAGCCATGAGGGGCTTCCCATGCCGGAGGTGATCAATGTGTCGCACTAAGGCACAATCGCGGGGCCCGCGGTCGGACAACGATCGCGGGCCTTTGCCTTTTTTGAAACTTTAGAGAGTGCTAGAATTCAAGTATGAAAGTTATTACAGATGAGAAGAAAATAGACGAGCTTCTTTCTCGTGGAGTAGAGGAAGTTATTGAAAAGGAGCATTTGCGAAAGGCTTTGCTTAGCGGTAAGCAGCTAAGAGTAAAGCTTGGTATAGACCCAACTTCTTCTGATTTGCATTTGGGGCACGGTGTTGTTTTGCGAAAGTTAAAAGCTTTTCAAGATTTGGGGCACAAAGCAGTTTTAGTGATAGGGGATTTTACTGCCAGCATTGGAGATCCAACTGGAAGAGTGAAAGCTAGGCCGGCTTTAAGTGCAGTAGAAATTAAAAAGAACATGAAGGGCTACTTGAAGCAAGCCGGAAAGGTGATTGACGTAAAGAGAGCAGAGATAAAGTACAACAATAAATGGCTTTCAAAAATGAAACTCTCGAAAATGATTGAGTTTTCTTCTTTGTTGGGTATCGGAGAGGTTTTACAAAGAGAAGATTTTAGGAAAAGAATGGAAGGGATTGAAGCGCCTAGAGTAAATGAAATTTTGTATTCAATAATGCAAGGTATAGATAGCGTGCAGCTGAAAGTAGATGTGGAATTGGGCGGGAATGATCAGCTTTTGAATAACATGATGGGTAGAACTCTTATGGGAAAGCTTGGCATGGAATCTCAGGACGTTTTGACCACTCAACTTTTGGAAGGAACAGATGGGACTGAGAAGATGAGTAAGAGTTTGGGAAATTACATTGGCCTAAATGATAGTGCTGATGAAATGTATGGCAAGCTGATGAGTATTAAAGATGAGCTGATAGAAAAATATCTTTGGCTTTGCACAGATTTAGATAAAGATTCTATTAGCGGGATTTTAGAAGCAGACGGCAACCCTAAAAATCAAAAGGCCTGGCTGGCTTTTGAGGTGGTGGCTTTGTACCATGGCAGGGAAGCGGCGGGGAAAGCTCAAACAGAGTTTGGAAAAGTTTTTTCAGAAGGAGAAACTCCAAGTGAAGTTGCTGTTATTAAAATAGAGAAAAATCATGTTACCTTGCTTGATTTGGTGATGCAGGTAGATGGAATAAAGAGCAAGAGCGAGGCAAGGCGAATAATTGGCCAAGGCGGGGTAAAGGTAAACGGGCATCAACTTATGGATGGTAATAGGCCTATAGCGCTTGAAAGTGAAGTTTTGGTTCAGGTTGGGAAAAGGCGATTCGCAAAGTTTATAAAAGAGAGGGTGTAGGAAGTAGGATGTAGGGTGTAGGGGTGGAAAGGCCAAGGCATATGAAAGAGTTTAGAAATTTGCAGATAATGCAGGAATTTGGCGAAGAAGATTTGCCCAATTTAGATGTAGCGGTGCTTGGGGCTCTGGAGCTTTTTGAAAGCGTTGAATTGCCAAAGCTTGAGCTGCCAAAAATGAATTGCCCGCTGGTTCTGGGAAGCGGCAACGCTGAAGTTACGGGGCGAATTTTGTTTAAAGGGCAAACTGCTGTTTTTGCAGACGAGAGCAATTTTAAGGAAAGACGGACGGCCGTGCTTGGAATTGAAGAGGCGGTGCTCATTAGCGCTTCCGGGTCTAGGGATGCAGTAAAAATTGCTAAGGAGATGAAGAAAGAGGGGAAGAAGACATTTCTAATAACTAACAATAGTGCTCCAGCGGCCGGAGAGTTTATAGATAATGATAAGATTCTTGTTTTCCCGCGAAACAGAGAGCCCTATACCTACAATATTTCAACTTATATGGGAATGATTTTGGCGAAAACGAAGGAGGATCCAAGAATGATTAGAGATTACCTTAAAAGCTTAGGCAATTTTTCCGCCAAAGGCGGACCAGCCTCAGGCTGGGATTTTTCAAGGTACAACGCTTTTTATTTTCTTGTAGCGAATGAATTTGAAGAGCTTTCGCCAATGTTTAGGCGAAAGTTTGACGAACTTTTTGGTTCTAAAATTGCAAAGCGTGTTTTTACTTTAGGCCAAACTGCTCATGGGCACACTGTGGTAGAGAATGAAAAAGAGCTTTTTATCGGTCTTGGAGTTAGGAATGAATATTTTGGGCTGGAGAAAAATAGGCTTGACATTGAACTGCCAAACTTTGCAGACTTTGCATGCGTAATGGCACTGGGATATTATTTAATTGGCAAGATTCAAGGTCAGCACCCGTCATATTTTAAAGAATCTATAAAAAACTACACAAAGCGCATTGCGCAAGTGTTTGGAAAGGAGCCGAAAATAATTGTTGAATGAATCTAAAAGAAGCAAGAAGAATTCATATGGTTGGCATTAAAGGAGTTGGCATGACTGCTTTGGCTCAGCTTTTGAATACCCGCTCTGTAAAGCTAACCGGCTCCGACAGTAACGAAAAGTTTTTTACCGATAAAGTTTTAAAGAAAGTTGGGATTAAGCCAAAGACTTTTGCTAAGGAAAATATTTCAAAGGATATAGATTTAGTTGTTTCTTCCGCGGCGTACTTTATGCCCTCTAAAATTGTAGGCAAGGGAAAGTCAATAAAGAACGAAGAAGTGGAAAGGGCATTGGAGCTAGGTATTCCGGTTTTCAGCTATCCCCAAGCTTTAGGGGAGTTTGCAAAAGACTACAAACTTTTGGCAGTGGCAGGCAGTCATGGCAAGAGCACAACTAGTGCAATGCTGGCATGGTCTTTGCAAAAGGCGGGCTTTAGCCCCAGTGCAGTGATTGGTACGCGAGTGAATGGATGGGAAAGCAATGGCCGGGTTGGTAAGGGGGAGTATTTGGTAGTGGAGGCGGATGAATATAGAGAAGCCTTTTTAAACTACAGTCCCTATGGACTCATCATAACCAATATTGATTATGACCACCCCGACTACTACAAGGGCGAGGCTGCTTACAACAGAGCCTTTAAAAGAATTGCAAGCAAAGTGGATAAACATGGATTTGTTGTTGGTTTCGGAGATGATCCAAAGGTAGCGGCAATTTTAAGCCATGCAAGAAATAAGGGGCTTCGCACTGCCTCTTATGGATTTTTGAAAAGAAATACCCTTGTTTTAAATAAGGGTAAATTACGTTCTGGCGCTCAGCACTTTACAGCAACTCTGCATGGTAAAAAACTTAAAGGTAAAATTGCTTTTCCCGGGAAGCATTATATTGAAAATGCGGGCGCAGTGTTAGCTTGTTCCAGTTTTTTGGATGCTGACAGCGATGATTTGCTAAAAGGGATTGCTTCGTTTAAGGGAACAGCCAGAAGGTTTGAAATCTTGCACAGAAAGCCCGCTTTAATCATTGATGATTACGCTCATCACCCAAGCGAGATTAAAGCAACGCTTATGGGAACAAGAGAGCTTTATCCAAAAAAGAATATTGTGGTGATTTTTCAACCGCACATGTTCTCTAGAACTGAAAGTTTAATGGATAAATTCGCGCGGGCTTTTGAACTAGCCGATGAAGTGGGAATAATGGAAATTTTTTCTTCTGCAAGAGAGAGCAAAGGAAATGTTTCGTCCAAAGATTTGGTTAGGGCTCTAAACGAGCACCACAGCCGCGTGCGTTATCTAAAAGACCATAAAGTGGCTAAACAATTTTTGAACTTTATGAAAAATCGCAGCAACAACGTTGTGCTGTTGATGGGGGCAGGGGATGTTTACGAAATCGCTAATTAGCGATTTCGTCAAATTCCAAATTCCAATTAATCCAATTTCCAAACATAATAGGAGGGATTGTAGGAGGACAAATTATCATTATCAAAAAACTAGTTCTTGTTTAAAGATGCGCGCCTATTTATCAAAAAGGTGGATGTAGGGAATTTCTAATCCTTCTCTTCGCCAGTATTCAATAAGGGCGTTAAATGCTTCTTCAATTTCTTTGGCTTTTTCCATGTTTCCGGATTCAGCTAAGTCTGCAATGATTGGCTGCAAGACTTCTTTCACGGTTTCAACGAGCGCTAGGTATGCATCTTTAACTTCTTGTTTTAGTTCGTAGTCCGGATCGGCTTTTAGCTCGTCTTGCAAGTTGTTGACCATGCGTAATTTCGAAAGTGCGCTTTCTGCATCTCTAGACAATAGGGCTTCTGAGGCTTCTGAATTGGCGGAAGGTTTTTCTATCTTATCTTCCTTGGATTCGTTGGTTTCATTTAAAGCTCTGCTTGGATCTTGTCCGGCAGATTTTCCTATTCCATCGGGATTTTCCTGTTTGCCCCCCTTTAATGTTGGGTGTTGAGGCTGCTCTGTGCTTTCGGTGGATGATGATCCGTTAAAGGGCGTTTTGGGCATTTTGGGTTCGTTATCTTTTTTCATCAGCCCGGCAATTGCCAGGCTGGCTGTCAAAATTGCTCCAAGCAGCAGCTTGTTAGATGTTTTCTTTTCTTTTTTTTGCGGAAAACTTTCGGGCATATTCTTTGAATTTAAAATACTAATTCCTGCTTAAGAATTCTAGCAAAAGATTCAACTACGCCGCGGGTGGTGAAGGTTGGAATGCCTAGGTAGCAGTTTTGTTTGGCAAGAATGGCCGCACCTCCAGAGTTGCCGCGCTCTACTTTGGCGCTGGTTACGTAGTAGTTGGCTTCAATTCCGGAAATTATTCCTTCTGTAGCTGTAATTGATTCTTTGCTGCCCACGCTTGGGTAGCCGAGAATAACTATTGAGTCGCCAATTTGCGGGGCTATTGAGCAAACGGGTGAGCCCTGGCTTAGAAGAGAAATAAGAGTTGGGCTTGGTCCGTTTATTTTTACAAGCGCTGAATCAATACTATTATCTGCATTAAATTCAATGTGAGATTCTTCTGCTGAGTACTCCTTACTATCAGTTGGGAATTTTATTGTGCAGGACTCAAGCGCATCGCCATTTTTTTCCTCAAAGAGATGACGGCTGGATGCAACGCCGATAGCGTTATCTTTAGTGCGGGGGAAAAGTACGGCAGATCCTTCTGCGCTTTTTTCTCCTCCGTCAATTTCAAAGGTACACTTCACTTTAGCAACGCGAGGATTCCAGTAGCTGATGATTTCGGATAGGTTTGGAACTTTTGAATTTTCTAATTCCTTCTGGAGCTGTTCAATTTGGCTGGCTGAAGCAGCAGTTTCTTCTAAGCTTTTTTCTCTTTCTTCCTCAAGGCGCTGGCTAACATTAACGTTATCTTGAACGAGCAAATCTAAGGTTAGAAGAGCTTCGTTTAAAACTTTTTCACTTTCGTTAATGCGGCTTTCGATAAGACGATCCCGGTTTGCTTGGGCAAATTGCAACGCATCCATATATTGGAAGAATAAATAGGCAAGAAGGGAAGCAAAAAAGCCAACAAACATAACAGCTATGAAAACATAGTAACTGCGCTGAGATTTATTTTTTTGTGCCATATACTGAATTATAGCAAGAATAAAAATACGCCCCTAGTGAACGGGCGTATTTTTACTTTTGCTGTGA
>JAUYME010000032.1 GCA_030699515.1 bacterium | reverse complement strand
CGGGCAAGAAAAAACCTTAGATTAGGTCTGTTTCGTCTATTCCTTTTCTTTCAAAAAAAGTGTGCTCAAATCCTTTATAGTCACATAAAAGCTCCTCACCTTTCTTAATATCTCGCATAGCGACATCTCTGTCGGGGGTTGATTCAATATTTGTATCCTTAGAACAGTGATTTATAAAGCGCTGATCGTCATAACAAAGCACATAATGCTGACGCTCATGGTCCCAATATGCATAATGCAGAAATTGCTGCTTCGCCGCTTCTGACATAGCGTCAACATCTTCTTGAGAAAAAGCAGTATCAAATTTTGGGTGATATACCCAAGTAACAGTTCCCTTGGGTATATCCTGATCAGCGAATAAACCTATACCGTGTTTTTTGCTTGCACCAAGATGGGTTTTAACCTTTATCATATAAATGTAAGATAGATTAGCAGTTTAAAAATAACTGTTATACTCATTGATATAATACCTTCATCTTTTTTGTTATGCAAAAGCATACAGCAATTTTTTTCATAGTTTTTTTTAGTCTTGTTATTCTTTCTATCGGAATCACCTATTATAGATTCATCGTCATTAATGACTACGAAATAGTAGAGTCGGAATAATTACTGCCATGAATGAAATACTTTGCCCAGACTTAGCCGCATCCAAATTTCTGATCATCTCGGAAAACGTACCTAACTTTATCTACTATTCGCACGTCCCAGCTATGATTATTGGCCTTATCCTGGGCCTTTATATTTTTTTCAAAAATCCCAAATCTATACCGGGCAGAGCTCTGCTATTCACGACCACAATGTTTTTCATATGGGTCTTTTTGGACATCATCTTCTGGGCCACCAACAGAAGTGATGAAATTATGTTCGCATGGGCAGCAATTATTCTCATTGAGTTGCTCGTTTATGCCGGTGCAGTTTATATGACACACAGCTTCATAACGAAGCAAGACCTTAGTCTTAAAAAGAAACTTTTGTTGGGCCTGGGCTTACTCCCCGCAATTGTACTGTTGCCAACAAAATTCAATCTTTCAGGATTTGATATTACAACTTGTCTTAGTGTCGAAGGGCCGCTCGCTTTATATTACTCCTACGCTTTTGAAATAGCGGCCGTTATCTGGATCCTGGTCTTCGGTATTCTCCAAATCAGAAAAATACCCGGGAAGAAAAAGCGAGAAGCAGCTTACTTTATCACCGGAACCATCCTATTCTTAATAACATTTTCATCAGGAAACATTATCGGCAGTTTTACCGATAACTGGGAAGCAGCCCAATGGGGACTTTTCGGCATGCCAATCCTTATCGCATTTCTTGGATATATTATTGTAAGGTTCAAAAGCTTTAATGTGAAAGCGTTTGGAGCACAAATGCTAGTCATAGCCCTATGGATCCTTGTCGCATCCCTACTGCTTATCAAAAGTATAGACAGCATCCGTGTAGTAATTTTCGTCACTCTTGCCATGGCCTTCTTTAGCGGAATAGCCTTAATTAGATCGGTGCGTCGAGAAATTGAGCAGCGGGAAAGGCTGGAAGAAGTTACCAAAGCGCTTGGCGACGCCAACGCCAAGCTGAAAAAAGCCGACCAACTAAAAAGCGAATTCCTTTCCTTTGCCAGTCACGACCTTAAATCTCCCGTTGCCAAAATGAAACAGTGGGCTTCCCTTGTTCGAGACAAAACCATTACCGATAATGATAAAATCTTGGAAACTGCCATAAAAATTGAACACACCGGCGATAACGCCCTTCGCCTTGTTGAGGAGTTCCTTAACATTAGAAAAATTGAAGAAGGCAGAATGGAATACAACCTTGAAGAACTGGATTTTGTAGATTTCGTGAAGGGCACAAAAGAAAGCTTTGAGCCAATTGCGGAAGAAAAAGGCCTTGAGCTTCAATTTGAAAGCTCTGCAAAAAAACTTCCATTAAAAATTGACCAAATTAAAATGCGTCAGGTTATTGAAAACCTTCTTGAGAACTCTCTAAAATACACCGAAAGTGGGTCTATAAAAATTGCGCTGGAAGAAGAGGAAAAATCCGTTCTTCTAAAAATAGAAGATACCGGACTTGGTATATCAAAAGATATTATTCACACCCTATTTGAGCAATTCCACCGCGCTCCGGGTGAAGCTAAGAAAATTAAAGGCACCGGCCTTGGCCTCTACATTGCCAAACAAATTGTTAAAGCCCACCACGGTGAAATCTGGGCCGAATCTGACGGCGAAGGAAAAGGCAGCCGCTTTTACGTAAGAATTCCGAAATAAAAAACAACCTTAATTAGGTTGTCGCAGGGTGGCGCGTGACTAGTCACGCGCCACCCTGTTCGTTGCGTTGGGCGTCAGCGCCTGGGCTTGGGGATGATCTCGTCAAGATCGCCACCATCGCCTGACCCAGGGCCATCATAGACACCGCCCCTATACGTAGCAAGGCGGTTATCTGCTCCTCCGGCACTCGCAAAGTCCAAATGGCCGTCGCCATTGAAATCTCCAAGCACCACAGACGAGAAGGGCGAAAATCCGCTCAGGCCCTCTTCGTAGTAGTCCAGCAAGAGCCCGTTGCTCTGATGCCCTCGCCTGTAGAAGACGACGCTTGTGCCTCGTGCCGCCAAAACGTCAAGGTACCCATCGCCATCGCAGTCTGCCCACGCAAGGGCATGTACAGACTGCGGGAGGTCCCCTTCCTTGTAGACAGAGTTGCCGAAGGAACCAGCCCCGTCGTTGAAGAAGAACACAGCCTCACTAGCAATGCCTCCAGAGAGCGTAACTATGTCTCTGTTGTCATCGCCGTCGAAGTCGGCCACTCCAACATTGAGAGGGAATGTTCCATCTTTCTCTCTATCATCAAGGATCTGGCTGGCTGATCCCAGGCTGAAGGTAGTTGATCCGTTACCCAGCCTGCTCCCTACCGCAAAGAACACGTTGCTGGACGAACCAGAATCAATGTTGCTTGCAAGCAAGTCGCAAACCCCGTCATCATCCAAGTCTTCCATGTAAAGCGCCAGGCCGTTCGCACCGCTAGCACCCGGAAGGAAGCCAAGGCTCACCGGACTGTTCCAGAACCTGCTTGCCCCTCCACCCTCAAGCAAGAAGAGCTCGCATCCGTCCGTAAGAACGACTAGGTCAGGATGCTCGTCGCCGGTCAGGTCCGCAGTTGCCACGGATACAGGGAAATCAGAACCCCACTGATCAAGAGTAACCTTGTCAGTGAAATTGCCATCCCCTTGACCATGCCAGATCTGCACTTCGTTCTCGCCGACAAGCACAAGATCTACTTTGTCGTCACGGTCGCCATCAAAGGCAACGATCTGGGTAACTTCCGCACCGACAGAGAAATAGCTGGGTGCGCTCAGCAGAGCGCCGCCCCCACTACTGCCCTTCAGCACAGCAACTTGCCCGTTGCTCAAAGCAAGAGCAACATCCTTGAGCCCGTCCTTGTTGAAATCAGCCGAGACGATGCCTCCGCTGGCAACATCAGCGAGCGAATTGGAGCGATCGTACTGAAAGCCCCCGTTGCTGATTGGTGTTTGCAGCTGCTCGATCAGCCAAGCAGCCACTGCCGCCGGGGTACCGCTCACTGCCGGCTTGTGGATGCTGCCGTGGTCATCGCCAATTGCGATGCGCGGAGTGATCCGCACATCAGAACCGTCCGAGCGCAAGGCCCAGTGGTCATCAAGTGCGGTCGAAACCCCGTCCTCTAGCCGGTACTCAAGGCAAGACCACACGTTCCAAGGAACGACGTCTTGTTGCTCAAGACTGTGGAGTTGGTAGCCACCAACTCCAGGTCGATTGGTGTCAGGAAGCAGCCCTGTGTTCGCCGCAACCGCGGGATGTTGATGGAAAATGGCGATGTCCGAATCAAAGATAGCTTCTTCATCAGCACCGCTGTCATCGTGCCCGGACCCTTCGCCCAAGTAGCTGTTGGCATCCAGAAGCACCATGTGATGAACGAACTTGTTGGGCAAGTCGCGAATCATCCGCACAGCCCTCGGGCCGCCATGGCTGTGTGCAATCACACAGACACGAGAAGCGTTGAAGCCACGATTGAGATCCTCTATGAAAGCATCGCTGCCCCCATAGACCACCCCATCTGTCTCAACTGAATCGACACCATCCCGGTAATACACCGCAATCGTGCTTGGAAACGCCTGTCGTACCGCATCCAACAAGAACGGGCCGACGTCGTCCTCCTTGTGAAGATAGGATTCGTTCGGCTTACCGATCTCATGCCCGCTCACAAAGAGCAGGGCGACATCGTAGCTTGCCGGAGCAGGGTCCGATCCACCACCACCGCCACAAGCGGCCAGGAGCAACAGGGCCAAGATCATGAAGATGCGCATTGCCACTCTTTCTCTGGCGCCTTGCGCCAGTTTTGTTGTCAACGAACTTACATCCAGTAACGCACTGGCTGTAAATAGCCAAATATTGGCCTAAGTGTCAAATTAGCAAACCGAAGGTTAATTTGCAATCAAAACCTAAAGATAATTAGATCAGCTTCAGTTAAATTTAAATATTGAAACTATACGCAAAAATTTTGATTAACAATAATTAAAATTGTCACCACGGAAGCCAAAACGGTTAACACAAAAAATATCATAGAAGCTCTGCTCAAGAATCTTGGATAACCAATATTTTGATTTAAACTTCGCATTTTGCGCCAAAAACACCAAACAATAAGAAGTATTGTTACTGACCCCAAAGCTATAGCAGGGGCATATATCAAAAAATATACTATGTTAAGACCACACTTAGACAAAAAAGGATAAAGCACAAACCCCAAATAAATCAAAAAAGTTGGGATTAAATACCAAAGCGCTTTTTTATATCCTTCTCTTGGATTCATATAAAAAGTATATCATCAAGAAAATAGAAAAACGTCCCGATGGCCATCGGGACGTTTTTCTATTTCTTTACTGTTGCCTTTTTTGCAACCTTCTTTGTCTTCTTCGCTACCTTTTTTGCCTTTTTCTTTCCAACTACCTTCTCTTTGAACTTTCGCTTACCTGCTGACTCAGAATCATCCTTAGCATTCTTCCTTCTTACCTTCTTCGCTTTCTTTGGAGCTTTGGAAGCAGCTTCTCTTTTCGCCTTAAACTTCTCTACCTTTCCGGCTGTGTCAATAATTTTTTCTTTACCTGTATAAAAAGGGTGGCAGTTAGAACAAATTTCCACCTCAATCTTTTCTGTAGTAGAGCCAATCACAAAAGTCGTCCCGCAACCGCAGGTGGCTTTAGCTTCTGGAAAATATGTTGGATGTATATCTTTCTTCATCTTGATTTCCAAGACTAATATAAATGCCCAGAAAGTACAAGCGTCCCCAAAGGCGAGACGCCTGTACATGGGGACGTGTGATGCGAACGGTCTGTACTTTCAGCAGGAACAACTCCGCCTGTCTTTGACCGTGGGGTCGCCACGGTATTGGTCGAAGGCGACCGGATCTTCGGGGACCACACTGCCAGGTCCCTGGCCATCGTGCCTAGGCACAGACCACTTGTCCTTCGCTGGTGCGTGAGCCGCTGCCACAGCTCGCACACCGGGACCCACAGGCTCGGAAAGCTTTTCGTAGTTCACTGACTAATCTCCCTCGATGGAGCCTACCCCACCCTCATGGCAGGGCCTACCTTTGCTCGCGATTCTAGCATTTTTAACCCAAAAGTCAAACGAGAAAGAATTACGTAATTTATTACGTAATTATTCTACTATTACCTTTCTACTCCTATTGCCTCTCTTTATTCTTCCAAAAATTCAAAGCTGTTTATCACTCTGTCCAACAAATCTTCCAGCTCTCCTCTTTCCCCGTCAGTGAACTCTCTAATTGTTCCCGGCTCGTAAACATCAAAGCTTGTAGTTTCAACTAATCTTGAAATTTGGTAACACCTGCCATTCTCAAAGGCTCTGTAGCGCAGGCCGGTAACCTGCCTGCTTGTTGCGGCAGTGCCATATTCAAAAGCAGAAAACTCAACATCATCAATAGTCCTTGCTGAAAGCTCGTCTTGCTCGCCGCTGCGCATTTCTATACAGCTTGCCTCAGTTTCTATGTCGGCCAATATTCCAACATCCACTGATGCACCGTGAAAATTGCGCCCCGGCAAAAGACTGTCTAAAAACACAACGCATCCGACGGAAGTCTCGGTATCACAAACTGCTGAATATCCCAAAAGATTGATTTGTTCATCAGTTACTAAAAACCCTAACTCATCGCCATATTTTATGCTAAATCCGTTAACAGGGCTTGAATGGGACTGATCCAGCACAATAGCATCTATATCAACATCTTCCGTGCTGGTCCCGTTGTCCGTTCCATTACTTACGCCATTCCCATCACCATTCAAACCGTTCTCAAAATCAAAAGGATAAAATATCAAAACAACAAGAGCGGCAATAATAGCTAAAATGATAATTGTCCAAAATACTTTCATATGCATATTTGACGTTTTAGAGCGATATTTATTTCTCTTTGATTAATTTGACCGATTACCCTCCCGGGCGCCCCGATGACCATCGGGGCGCCCAAAAACTCACAAAGCATTGACAGAGAAAAAGCGCACGCGTATAATATCCCCCACGAGCTGACAGAAGGTCGCTCAGCACAATACGACACACTTGCCAAAGTACATCTACTTTGCTTCCCGATTTCAGAGCAGCGGGAAACAAAGTAGGTGTATTACTTTTGATGAATCTTTGATTCATCACCCTGCAAAGCCTTGGCGAAGCAGGGCCGTAATTACCTAGCTCATTGAAATATAGAAAAATAAACCGTTCTACATCAATGCAGATCGATGTAGAACAAATTCAGCATTTATACGTTCTACATTTTTAATGTAGAACAAGGCGACAATAAGAAATTAGAATTCAATATTTTCTTGTTGTCCCAATATTCCTGGATTGGATTTAGTTAGCAGCTTTTGTTGCTAATTAATGACAATTCAAAGGCGAAGCCTTAGGGCTTT
>JAUYME010000030.1 GCA_030699515.1 bacterium | reverse complement strand
GATAATTTTGCCCAGCTTCTTTTGGTTGGATTTGGCAGTTTGATTGGGATTCAGGCGGTAGTCAATATTGGAGCGATGAGCGGGATTTTGCCCTTAACCGGAGCCCCTTTGCCATTTATCAGCTATGGAGGTACAGCCTTGGCGGTTTTTATGACAATTGGAGGGATTACGGCAAACATTTCAAAATACACCTAGTAAGAGGATGTAGGGGATAGAATAAATTTCTAATTGCTCTAATTGATCTAATTGCTCTAAACAATAACCAATGACGAAATGATAAATGACTAATTAGGAATTGGGGAGGTCGGACCTCCCCAATTTCCCAACGGATGGAATAAGGCCTATACGCCCTATTAGACGAGTAAAAAATTACGTTATTCTGCCATATACCGTTATTCCGCGGAATTACGGTATATGTGATGTGTTGGAAGTGTGTCAGAGGTAAATGTGGATGTTAAAATGGTAAAATAAGAGGGCCTGAACTTCGGGCAAATTTAAGATGAGTGCGATTCATAAATTTAGAATAGCTTATGCGGGTGGTGCCAGCGGAGGGCATATTTATCCATTGGCAGCTGTGACGCATACATTAAGGGCCTTTCTTCAGGAAAGGGGAGTTATTTTAGATGCAAAATATTTTGGCAGTCCGGGGACTTTCAGGGTGTATTTGGACCGGGAGGGTATTAAAATTGCGAAAGTAATGAGTAGTAAGTGGCGAACTTACGCCTCAATTAAAAACCTGTTTGAACCCTTTAAATTTATGATTGGTTTTGTTCAGGCAATGTTTAAGCTCTTCTTTTTTATGCCCGATGCTCTCTTTTCCAAGGGCGGACCGGGAGCTTTAGCGGTGGTTCTAGCCGCGCGCTGGTACAGAATTCCGGTGGTGGTGCATGAAAGCGATGCGGTACCCGGACGCACTAATCTGAAGAGCGCAAAACATGCGGCCGTTGTAGATTTGTCTTTTGAAGAGGCGGCAAAGTATTTTCCACCGAACGTGAAGATTAGGGTTGTTGGTTCTCCGGTGAGAAAGCATTTGGTGCTTGAAGAAAGCCCGGCTACCTCCCGGCTTTCCTTTGGTTTGCCGGACGGGCTTCCAGTACTTTTGTTTTTGGGCGGGTCACAAGGGGCGCAGGCTTTGAATGATTTTGTTTTAGAAAGCTCTGAGATCCTTTTGGCTAGCTTTGCCATTATTCATCAAGTTGGGCCGAATAACTTTAAGGACTACAAGGTAGAGTATGATTTTATGAGCAAGAACCATGATCGTGTGCTAAAGCAACGCTATTACATCACTCCTTATTTAAACGACCGAGATATGGCTGCTGCCTTAAATGCAAGCGACATTGTGGTTTCTCGGGCGGGAAGCTCTATTTTTGAGCTTGCGGCTGCCGGCAAGCCCGCTATACTGGTTCCACTTCCCGATAGCGCCAATGATCATCAAAGAGAGAATGCGTATAGCTACTCCAATGCGGGTGCGGCTATTGTGATAGAGCAGGATAACCTAAAAGAGCACTTGTTTATTCAGCAGGTAGAAAAGTTGATGCGGGATGAAAATGGGCGCCAAAGGATGGCGATGGCGGCTGGAAGCTACTATAAAGCTGATGCTGCAGAACGCATTGTGGAAGATATTTTATCAAGTTCTGATTTGGCGAAATACTTTGTGAATACGGAAGTGCTAACCGGTTAGCTACGGATTAAGATTTATTAATTTCTAATTATTCTAATTGCACTAATTGACCTAAACAAATCCCAATGACTAATGAATTAATTTCTAATTTTTATTCGTTAACTTGTGAATTGGGGTTTAGTGCTTGTTTAGAAATTAGAGCACTTAGGTCAATTAGGTTAATTGAAACTACAGCTCTAAGTTGCAATAGATTTAATACTTTAGTAAACCATGATTAAAGATAGTAAGAAACAAGTGCGTGTTCGAATAGCGCCTAGCCCAACAGGGTATTTTCATGTTGGCACAGCGCGTGCCGCTCTTTTTAATTATCTTTTCGCAAAGCAAAATAATGGGGTTTTTATCTTTCGCATTGAGGATACCGATGAGGTCAGGTCCAAGAAGGAATACGAAAAGCCAATTCTTGAAGGCTTAAGGTGGCTTGGTATTGAACCGGATGAGGGGCCGGATATCGGCGGAGAGTTTGGGCCATATCGGCAGAGTGAGCGAGCTGATATTTATAAAACTTATGTGCAAAAACTTTTAGACGAAAATAAAGCTTATTACTGCTTTGCCAGCAAAGAGGAAGTGGAAGCAAGGCGGGAGGCGATGCTTGCTGACGGTCAGACGCCGGTTTTTATCAGCCCCTATAAAGATTTGAGCAAAGAAGAGGCTTTGGCAAAAGTTGCGGCAGGGGAAGCCCATGTAATTCGCTTTAAAATGCCGGAGGGGGAAATTAAGTTTAAAGATTTAGTGCGAGGCGAGATAAGTTTTGACGGAAAGCTGATAGGGGACTTTGTGATTGCTCGTGATGTTGATAAACCGCTGTTTCATTTAAGCTCTGTTTTGGATGATGCGCTGATGAAAATTACGCATGCAATTCGGGGTGAGGATTTGCTAAGCAATACTCCAAGACAGATTGCTTTGGCAAAGGCAATGAACTTTGAGCCGCCTGAATACGGGCATTTGCCGCTAATTTTGGACCCAAAAGGGGGTAAATTAAGCAAGCGCTTTGGTGCTACAACGCTTGAGGAATACAAGGAGCAGGGCTATTTGCCGGAGGCAATGTTTAACTTTCTTTCCCTGCTTGGTTGGCATCCAAAAGAAACCGGCTCTAGTCAAAATCTGGAAAAAATGTCCAGAGAAGAAATTATTGAAGAATTTGATATAGCGCGCGTGCAAAAAGGTGGCGCGGTTTGGAGCAGTGAAAAGTTGGATTGGCTAAACAATCTTTATATTCGAGAGATGGATACTGAAGAACTTTTAAAACTTCTGAAGAAAGATTTTATTAAAGATGACCTGGAGCGTTTGTCAGTTCAAGGAGTGCCTATGCCAAGCCAGAGAAGTTGGTTAAAGATGGTGGAGCTAAGCAAAGAGCGGATGAACAAGCTTTCGGATTTTTTTGCGGAGCTGCACTTTTTCTTTAAGCTGGCAAGCTATGAAGCGAATGACTTAATCTGGAAAAATAGCGACAAGGAAAGAACAATAGAAAATTTGCAAAGTGTAGAGCAAATTTTGGAGGGGACTTCGCCTGATAATTTTGAACTGAAGGTACTTGAAGAAAAGATTATGCCTCTGGCGGAAGAAAAGGGAAGAGGCGATGTGTTGTGGCCTCTTCGCTTCGCTTTGAGCGGCCAGAAGGCAAGCCCAAGTCCTTTTGAGCTTTTGGATGTGCTTGGCAAGCAGGAGAGCCTTTTGAGGTTGGATTTAGCGATCAGCAATTTAGCTGCAAGCAGCTAAATTGCGAGGTTATAGGGAATAGGTTATAGGGGATAGTAAAAAATGAAAAAAGTTTTTAAAACATTAATATTATTGACTGTGATTTTGCCAAGCTTTGCTTTGGCGCAGAATGTAAGCGAGCTGCAAAGAAGAATTGAGGAGCGGGCAAAGGAGTTGGAGCAAATTAACGCGGAGCTTAAAAAAAATCAGGCCGTGCTGGAAACTACTACCGCGCGTGGTAAGACTTTGAGTTCTGAAGTAGGTAGAATTGACAACACGATTAAGCAAACAGATTTGGGTATTCAACAAAGCGAGGTTCAACTGGACAAGCTGGGTCTGGAATTAAACAGCCTACAAAATAATATTTACGATAAGGAGCTTGTTTTGAAGGAGAAAAAAGATGCGGTGGCGCGCATTGTCCAGACTTTTCAGGTTTTAGATAACCAAAATCTCTTAATGACCTTTTTAAACAGTCAAAGCTTGTCAGACAGCTTTGATGAAGCCACACGCCTTCAAGAGCTGAATAACGGATTGATTACTGAACTTAGAGAGATAGAGAAGGTTAAGGAAGCTCTTTCGCAGAATTTTGACGAAGTGGCCGAAAATAAGGAGATAACGGAAAATGAAAATAGAAGTTTGAAGTCCAAGAAAACTGCGGCAAAGGAGCAGTTAGGTTACAAAAATCAGTTGCTTACTCAAACTAAGAACGAAGAAGTAAAATATCAGCAAATTGTCAGCGAGCTGGAGGCTAAACAGCAAGCTATTGGGCAAGAAATTGCAAGAATTGAAGCAGAACTAAGAGCGGCAACACGAAGTGATGATTTGCCAAGTAAGATTCCGGGTATTTTGGGCCTGCCGCGTCCGATTGGCACAGTGGTAACTCAAAGTTATGGTGCCACCGATTTTGCACAGCGAGCCTATAGCAGCCAGTTCCACAATGGCGTAGATTATCGGGGTGCAATTGGGGATGATATTTTTGCGGCGGCCGATGGGGAAGTGATTGCCGTTGGTAACCACGGACAAACGCAGTACGGTAAGTATGTTTTAATTAAACATGCCAATAACCTGACAACTTTGTACGCGCACATGTCTACTCAAATTGTTTCGCGCGGACAGCAGGTTAAGCGGGGCCAAGTTGTTGGCTACGTTGGTGCAACAGGTTATGTAACGGGTCCGCATCTTCACTTCACTGTTTATTGGTCGCCAAGCGTGGAATTGATTACAATTCGGGGAGTGCCGGCTGTGCCGGTGGGAGTAACCGTAAATCCATTTGATTATTTATAATCAAAAGGATTTACAATTTAAAATTTCAAATTTTTAATCTTAAAACAATGAAGGTTAAGATCTTAGTAGTTCTAATTTCGCTTATGCTGCCCTTGCAGGGATTGGCTGCTATTCAATTTGATTTTATGAGTGAGCCTTGGGGGTTAAGCGATACGTCTAAAGAGCAATTAATTGAAAAATTAAAGGAAATTGATTTTAAAAAAATTGAGGGAGAGTTGC
>JAUYME010000028.1 GCA_030699515.1 bacterium | reverse complement strand
TTTACTTTAATTTCTCCCGGATAGTTCATTTCGTGCTGAATTTTAGAAGAAATATCTTTTGCCATTTGAAGTGCGGCAAAGTCGTCTACCTTTTCCGGTACGACAAATACTCTAATCTCTCGCCCTGCCGAGAGGGCATAGGCCTGTTTAACCCCTTTGAATCCACTGGCGATGGCTTCCAAGTCTTTAAGCCTCTTTAGATATTGCTCAACGCTGTCTCTTCTTGCACCGGGGCGTCCGGCAGAAAGAATGTCGGCAGCGGTAACAATGAAGGCTTCCGAGCTGGCAAAGGGGTAATCTTCGTGGTGGCTTTTCATTGCGTCAATAACCGCATCTTCAACGCCGTATTTTTTTAGGATTTTCATTCCCAAGTCCACGTGCTTACCTTCAACTTCGTGAGAAATCGCCTTACCAATATCGTGTACCAGCGCTCCTTTCTTTGCCACATCAACATTTACGCCAAGCTCGCGCGCAATCATTCCGGAAATGTGGGCCATTTCTATAGAGTGGGTAAGTACGTTTTGGCCATAGCTGGTTCTAAAGTGAAGGCGTCCGATCAGCTGAAGTATTTCTTTTGGAAAGCCGATAATACCAAGCTCCATTGTCGCTTCTTCGCCAATTTCCTGCATGCGTTTAATGAGGCTTTGTTTAACCTCTTCTACCGTTTCTTCAATTCTAGCCGGCTGAATTCGGCCGTCTTTTACAAGTTTTTCCAGAGAAAGACGAGCTATTTCTCGCCTCATTGGGTCAAAGGAGGAGATGATTACGGTTTCCGGTGTTTCGTCTACAACGATGTCCACACCGGTGGCTCTCTCTAGCGCTTTAATGTTTCTTCCTTCTCGGCCGATAATTTTTCCCTTTAGATCTTCACTTGGAAGAGTAAATACAGAAGTGGTTACATCGGCCACGTGGGTTCTGGAGTAGCGCATAAGGGCACCGGTAATAATTTCAGCAGCCTTTTCTTCAATTTCTTCCTTGCGCTCGTGCTCCATCTTCTGGATTATTTCCGTAAGGTCGCTTTGGTAGCTGGCTTTGGTTTCTTCCATAAGCTGCTCTTTGGCCTTTTCTTTTGAAAGACCGGCAAGTTCTTCCAACTGTACAACAGCCTTCTCTTTCAGTTCTTTAATTTCCTCTTTGCTTTCTTCTAATTTAGAGCGTTCTTCATCTATTTTGGATTCTCGTTGAGTAAGCGCAAGGGCTTGCTGATCCAGCTTTTCTTCTCTGCCAAGTATTCGTTCTTCAAGTTTAGTAATTTTTTCACTTCTTTCCTTTTCTTCTTTTTTAAGATCGTCAAGAATGGCAATGGACTTATCCTTTGCCTCTCTAATTATTTCTTGAGCTTGAGCCTTAGCTTCTTCGACTCGTTTCTTGAGCTTCTGCTCTATGTTCTGAGCTCTCTTTACTGCAAGAAGATTCCTGGCGATGTAACCTACAATTATTCCAAGCGCCAAGAAGCCCCATAGAAATGGATTGGCAAAATTCATAGCTTCTTATATGGCCTAAATTCTTCATGTGAATTCTTTAGTCCTTTGTTACGTTAAATTTATTTGACTTTACTATCGTAGATTCATTATAGCCAAGAACATAGGCAGATGTAAAATGGGAGGTGGTATTATAGAAATATGGCAAGGACTTGCGTGCTATTAATGCTTGATGGTTTTGGTGTCGGGCGAAAAGATGTGTCTAACCCAATTCATGTTGCAGACGGAGAAAATCTGCGTTATTTGCGCGAAAATTACCCAAGTGCGGCGCTTCAGGCCAGCGGAATTGCTGTTGGTTTGCCCTGGGAGGAAAGTGGAAATAGCAAAGTAGGGCATTTAACAATTGGGGCAGGACGCACGGTGTATCAAAATTATCCACGCATTAGCTTAGATATAAGGAGCGGGAAATTTTTTGAAAATGAGGCTTTGCTTGAGGCGATTAATCACGCAAAAACAAATTATTCCACTCTGCATTTATGCGGGCTTTTGTCTGAAGGCCATATTCATAGTTCGCTGGAACATTTAGAGGCTCTTTTATCTCTAGCGGCAAAAGAGGGGGTTAAAGATGTCGCTTTGCATTTAATTGCAGATGGAAAAGACAGTGCTCCAAAATCTGTAGAGGATTTGCTTTCCAGAGTAGAGTCAATCACTAGGGATAAGGGTGTGGGCAGAGTAGCTTCAATTATTGGCCGTTACTATGGAATGGATAAAAATGGAAATTGGGATAGAACGGCACACGCATATTCAGTGATGACAGCCGATACTACCAGCGAAGGAGAATTTTCAGCAGTTGCAGCAAAAACTTATGAGCGGGGAATGAATGACGATTTTATTCCCGGATTTGTTTTCGGCCCAAAGCCCAGTCCGGTGAAAAACAATGATGCGCTGGTATTTTTCAATTTTCAGGAAGATGATATTCGCCAGCTTGCGGCAAGCTTTATTTTGCCTGCCTTTGATAAGTTTGAAAGAAGGCAAATACAAAACTTATTCATCGCAACTTTTACAAAATATTCAGATTTGTTTGAGGTTCCGGTTGCATTCCCCCAAGAAGAAATTTTAAACACTTTAGGTCAGGTTATTTCTGATTCAGGAAAGGCGCAAATGCTGGTGGCTGAAACCATTAACTACGCGGCAACCAGCTACTATTTTAACGGACTGCGTGACGAGGTATTTGATGGTCAATTTAATGTTTCTGTGCCTTCGCTGAATGTTCCAAGTTTTATAGGAAAAGAAGAAATGCAGGCAAAAGAGGTGGCAAACAGGGTGGTGCAGGCAGTGGATGAGCATAGTTACGATTTTATCTTTGCAAATTTTGCCAATGCAGATATTTTGGCTCAAACCGGAAATTTTGATGCAACGGTAAAAGCGGTAAAAGCCATTGACGGCGAGCTGGGGCGCATTATTAAAACTTGTGAAGTGGCGGGAGTAACATTAATTGTGACAAGCGCGCATGGGAATGCGGAAAATGTGATGAACTCATCGACGGGCGCTATGGACACTCGCTTCAACGACAGTCCGGTGCCAATTTATTTTATGGATACGGAGAGGAAGAAGGCCAGTCCGCAGGCTCCGGTTCGTGAATCGGAAATAATTGGCATGCTTTCTGATTTGGCTCCGACCGTGCTTGAGATTATGGATATTGAAAAACCCAAAGAGATGACGGGCAAGAGCCTAGTGGGATTTCTGCGCTAATTTTTTCTGTGGATAAGCTGTGTTTAAATTCCGTACAAAACTGCTATACTTTAGCCCATAAAGATGAAAGGCGTTGTGAGGGCGCCTTTTTTCTTTGTCCCGAAGGGTCAAAATAAAGTTGTCCTGCCTGCACTGAGCTCAGTCGAAGTGAGCCAGGGCCGAATGGGCCTTTTTTCTTTGTCCTAAAGTTCATTAATGCTTTCTTTTAGTTTTTTTATGAGCGCAACTTTCCTTTTTCTTGATATTTTTGCCGGAAGATCAAACAGTAGGTAGAAAAGCATTAAATCTAAGCCACTTACTCCTTTAGCCTTGAATGTTTTTCTAACGTTATTGTTATTGAGATTGATTCTTTCTTTGATTGATAAGGCTGTTGTATTTGGGCACATCTTTTTTCCATCAACAAAGGGCCCAACAGATATATTTTCCTCGGTAAGTCTGAATTGAAGTTCTTTAAGTTCAAAGCTGGATAGGCGCAGCTTACGAAGAATTCTTTTGTAAATTACTTTAAGCATGTTTAAGAAAGAGATATACTGGTGATATGACTAGTTTTGAAATTATACTACTTCTGGTTGTAATTGCAGGTTTTGTCGCGCTTTTTTACTTTGTAAAACAAAGAACGGAAGAAAAGAAGCAAGACAACACCGGACTTAGCTTGCTTCAAGATCAACTGAAGGAGCTTCGGGGTACTTTAGATTTGAAACTTTCCGATAGCACTAAGGCAATGCAGGAGCAGAGCAGGGAAATGTTTCAGAATGTTAAACAGCTTACAGAGCAGCTTACTCGTGTTGATGAAGGACAAAAGCAGGTAAGTAAGTTTGCAGATCAGCTTCAGAATTTGCAGGATATTTTAAAAAATCCAAAGCAAAGAGGAGTGTTTGGCGAATACTTTCTTGAAAGTCTTTTAAAAAGCGCCTTTACACCAAATCAATATCAAATGCAGTATGCGTTTAAAGATGGGGAGATTGTGGATGCAGCGCTATTTTTTGGAGACAAGATTATTCCAATAGATAGCAAGTTTAGTTTGGAAAACTACAATCGTATTGCGGAAGAAACAGATCCGGATTTACGCGAAAGGCTGGAAAAGGAATTTAAAAACGATTTAAAAAAGAGAATTGATGAAACGGCAAAATACATTCGTCCAAACGAAGGAACGATGGAGTTTGCTTTTATGTTTATTCCGGCAGAGGGGATTTATTATGACTTGCTAGTAAACAAGGTGGGAACGCTGAAGGTGAATACAAGAGATTTGGTAGACTATGCAATTAACCAGAAAAAAGTGCACATTGTGAGCCCAACAACATTTTACGTAACTCTTCAGTCTATGATTCAGGGAATGCGAGCTTACCAAATTCAGGAAAGCACAAAAGATATTTTAAAAAATGTTGGCCAGTTGGAAAGACACCTAAATTCTTTTGCCGATGCGCACAAAAAAGTGGGCATGCACCTTGGAACGGCTGTGAACGCTTACAACACTAGCCAAAAAGAATTTAAAAAGATTGATAAAGATGTTTTGAAGCTTGAAGGAGAGGGGATGGGCTTTGAAGTTGAAGCGCTAGAAAAGCCTGCAGAGATAGAAGATTAAAGTAGCGCTCGCACTTTACTTTTAAATACCAGAATAATTTTCTGGCTGAAAATTTTCTTCACGCTCGGCCCGTCGGCCTGCGCGATGTATTTAAAAGCAAAATCCTCGCTTTTTCTGGCCTGGCGCTTGGTAATTTCAACGGCTCAGGCCGACAAAATAACGGCCTGAGCCGTTTATTTAAAGGCGGGAGCCGTTGAAATATTTTACGACAGGAGCCATGTATAATATTGATATGGATATTGACAGTCTTTTAACGCAGTACTTAGATTATTTGGAGCTGGAAAAGAACCGTTCTTTAAAGACGCGAGAGAATTACGAGCGCTATTTGAAGAAATTTTTTGATCTGGAAAATATTAAAAGCGAAGGCGATATTAGCGCAAATGCGGTAAGGAATTTTCGGCTTAAGTTGGCTAGGGAACCCGGCAAGAATGGTAAGCAAATGAAAAAGGTTACGCAAAATTACTATGTAATTGCAATTCGTAACTTTTTAAAGTATTTGATTAAGGAAGATTTTAAAGTTTTAAGTCCGGATAAGATTGAGCTTCCAAAAGTTGCGAGGCGCCAAATAGATATTATTGAGTATTCTGACCTAGAAAGGCTTTTGGAGGCGCCAAAAGGTAGCGATTTGCGAACCTTGCGTGATAAGGCGATACTGGAACTGTTTTTTTCTACCGGTCTTCGTTTAAGCGAGCTTTGTCATTTAAGCAGATATCTAAATTTTGAGCGTGGCGAGGTGACTGTGAGAGGTAAGGGAGAAAAATTGAGAGTGGTTTTTGTTTCTGATGGTGCCAGGAAGGCGATAAAGAGTTACTTAGATCAGCGATCCGATACTTTAGAGTGGCTCTTTGTCAGTATGTCTAAAGTGCCAAAAGGCTCAAAGAAAAAACCAAAAGTAATTGGTCAGATAACACCGCGGGCGGTGCAGAGATTGGTAGATAAGTACAGGCTTGAGGCGGGAATTGCAGAAAGGGTTACTCCGCACAAACTTCGTCACCTTTTTGCCACAGATTTGCTGATAAACGGAGCCGATATTAGGGCGGTGCAGGAAATGCTAGGCCACAGCAGTATCGCAACAACGCAAATTTATACGCACATAACCAATAAGCAGCTAAAAGACGTCCATAAAAGTTTTCACGGCCGCCGCAGACAAGACTAACTTCCCACACTATTTGCATATTTGCACAAATATGCAAATAGTGTGGTGTGAGGGGGAGCTACAATTGCTGGGCTGTTTTTAAGAATGTTATGAATTTTTTACCGTAAGGCGATAGGGAGTGGTGCACTTCTTGTGCCTTGTATTTTTTATCGATAAGCCCGGCAATGTGCAGGCGGCGTGCGTGCTCGCTGATTGTGAAGAAGTTCCCTTTTACTTTCCTGGCAATTTCTGTGAGATTAAGCTCCTTTTCTTTGTCTAGCAAAAAAAGTATAGATATTCGCCAATGGTTGGCTATGCCTTTGAAATGTTTTTCTAATTGTTTTGGGGTTTTCATAATAAAATCCTACTACACTATTTGGATATTTGCAAAAATATCCAAATAGTGTAGTAAGGGTGGGAGGTGGTGGTATACTGGCGATATGGCAAAGACAATTGAGATTTTATCTTGGAATGTAAACGGACTTCGCGCCGTTGAGCGCAAAGGTTTTATAAAGTGGCTTTTAAAACGGAATCCGGATATTTTAGGTATCCAGGAGCTAAAGGCGCAAAAAGATCAGCTTTCTGTTTTTTTAAAACAAGTGGATGGATATGAGGCTTTTTTTAATCCGGCGCAGCGTCCCGGATACAGCGGTGTGGCTTTGTATACCAGACTTAAGCCAAAAAAGATTTTGGAGGGCATTGGGATAGAGCGCTTTGATAAGGAGGGGCGGGTGATAATTGCCGAGTTTGATGGCTTTGATTTGTACAACGTGTATTTTCCAAACGGGAAAATGAGCTTGGAGCGATTGAAGTTTAAAATGGATTTTTATGATGCATTTTTAAAACACGTCAAAAGCGAGCAGGGGAAGGGCAAGAAGGTTATTTTTTGTGGTGATGTAAATACGGCGCATGAAGAAATAGATTTGGCTAGACCAAAGGCAAACGAGAAGATATCGGGATTTTTGCGCGAAGAAAGAGATTGGATTGATAAGGTGGTGAAGGAAGGCTTTGTGGATACTTTTAGAAAATTTCATCCGGATAAGAAAGATCAATATTCTTGGTGGAGCCAGAGGAGCGGTGCCAGGGCGCGCAACGTAGGCTGGCGTATAGATTACTTTTTTGTGGAAAAAGCCTTAGAAAAAAGGGTGAAAGACGCTTTTATATTGCAGGGAGTAGAGGGGAGCGACCACGCACCCGTTGGAATAAAATTGGAGGTGTAATTCCTACAGGAGAAATATAGGTCGCATAAGTCAGATAAGCCTTATCAACCGTACGGTACGTAATTCTTATTCAGGCTTTTTCTCGTTTCCTTCTAGGTAGCTAAACCACTTATTTTCTACCGCCTTAGCAAGGTCTATGCCTTCGTGTTCTGCAAAGAGAATAAGGAAGCCAAATACATCTGCAAGCTCTTTCTCAAAAATTTTCTTTATTTCTTCTTTGCTTTTGCCTTTCTGTCTGCCTCTGTCTGTGTACATTAAGTAGGCTTGAATACATTCTCCAAGCTCTTCGGTTAGCTTAAATGGGAAATAGTCTCTGTCTACCTTAACTTTTGGATAGTCGCTTTTATAAAGCTCCATTACTTCTTTAATTTTTTCGGTAAGTTTTTTGAGTTCCATAAACAAAAAATAGCACATACTACGCTATTTTTTAAAATGTAGGCAAAGACTAAGAGCGGGGCGTCTTGTTTGTATTTAAAATTGGAATTTGCGATTTGATATTTGTGATTTGCAAAAATCTCTGCCTTGCGACAGAGATTTTTGTTATGTGGGCGAGATCCCCGCGTGGCTTCGCCATGCTGTAACAGAACCGCAGGGGCAAGCCCTGGTTCGTTACGGGACAAGGGAGGACTCCTTTCGTCCTCACTGCCCACAAACAAAAAAATAGCACAATACTGTGCTATTTTTTTGTTTGTGGGCGAGAGAGGACTCGAACCTCCACGTCTTGCGACACATGGTCCTAAGCCAAGCGCGTCTACCAGTTCCGCCACTCGCCCTTGTTTAAATTTTCAACCTACTTTTTATAGCATAGATAGGTTTTGCGGGGAAGATGCATTTTTAAATTTGATTATAGACCAATAGGTCGGATGAGACTGATAAATTTGTGCTTGACTAATTTTTGTATTTGTGCTATCTTTTGGCCATCACAGTTCTTTAGGTGTTTTTCGAAATAGCTTGGTTATGGAGCATGGTGCTTTATGGCTGGCTATTTTTAGAACACCAGGCAGGAGTTCAAATGGCAGCGAAGAAGAAGGCGGCTGCGAAGCAGCCCGAGGCGGAAGTCACCCCGGAGGAGAGGTCCGTCAGGGCCTGGAGTGTCGGCCTTCCGTTCCTTCTGGGAGCGGCGATGGTTGTCGGCATCATCCTGCTGTTCGGTGACTACGGCAGCAAGAAGGAGGAGACGACGGCGGCCTCGACCACCGAGCCCGACACGGCGGCCGCGGCCACCGAATCCTCCGCCTCGGCGGGGGAGAGGCTGGTGATGGATCGGAATGGCCGCGTCCTGGCCTACCAGGACATCAAGTCCAAGCCCGGCCACCTGCACATGATGCAGGAGGCCTATGATCCGGAATTCGGGATTGGACGGCCTGTGGAGATGCACTCCACGAGGCTGGAGGAGGAATCGATCGAGGCGCCCTCCAGCTTCCCGCCGCCCGCTTCGATGGTGGACGAGGAGAAGGAGGCGATGCGTGCGCGACTGGCGGCGGCGGAAACACTGCTGCGTCGCGCAAGCGCGGCGGATGTCGGCGATGCGGCCGTGAAGGCCGACATCGACGATTTCGTCGAGGACGGCGACTAGCCGTCCAACTCCCAGTCCGGGGGGAGTATAATGTCCCGGTAGCGCGTTCCAATAGGGCCGGCGGTGCACAAGCACCGACCGGCCCTTTAACATTTGTAAGCGAAGCGGCTAAATTTTTTGAGAAATTTGAACTTGACGCACACATAAATTTGTGCTATAATTGCGCTGTTTTAAGACTGTAGGTATTTTACAGTCTAGGGTCTTTTAAAAATACGCAGGAGATGGGTGTTCTGTTTTCACAAGTGAAAGCAGAAAATTTTAAATTTCTAATTTCAAATTTTTAATGAAAGTAGAACACCCGTCTCGTGCGTTACGAGATGTTAAATCGAAACCATGCCCGTGGTGGGGCCGTACACAAAACGGCCCTGCACGGGCCACGGAGAACTGAAATGCTTGAGCGTTTCTTTCAGTGGCTTTGGCCACAGATGACTGAGAACATGAGCACGCAGGTGGTCTGCGCGCTGATCCTGGTCGCTCTGATGGTGATGCGCACCATCATCTTCTTGGACTGCAACAAGAAGATTGACGACGAGAAGGGCGACATCAAGAAGCTCAACAAGCTTCGCAACGAGGTCAACGGCATCAAGTTCGTTGTCGTGACGGTTCAGGTGGTGGCTTTCTCGGCTGCTCTGATTCTGGGGCTTGTCCTGCATCTTCCGCTTTTCTGGATCTTCGCCATCGTGGCGGCGATTTGGGAGCGTAACTCCTATGTCTACACTGACGTTGTAGACATCAACGTGCGGCAAGGCACGATGGGGCGCCGCAGTGGCGACAGTGCCATCTGCAAGGAGGGCATTGACCAGAAGTGGCCTTGGGAGAAGGTTCGGACCTACCACCAGCTGGTGGAAAACCACCAAGGTGAGGTGGAGTTCATTGCCGGAACGGGCATTCAGAAGGACGATCCTGACCTTCAGAAGGACGGTAGCCACAGGGGCTCTTTGAAGGCCTCTTTCACGCTGCAGGACCGGATCAGTACAAGCGCACGCGATGCAAGCGGGCGCATTCGCTCTCCGGAGATGAGCGTGGAGGTTATCCTCCAGGGCATTCGTGATCGCATCGAGGGTACCACTATCAATGCGGCCACCGTGCATACGATGGACCAATGTTTGGGCAGCAAGCCGGCTTTCGAGCTGATGGCGCGCTGTGCCTTGGAGCTGGAGGAGATGCCCCACGAGGAGACCAAGGTGCCCAATAAGCCCGAAGGTCTCAGTGATGATGAGGAAAAGCTCTGGGATCGCTACGGTAGGATCTTTAGCGAGATCTCGCCGTACGGGCCTAAAACCATGAGGGATGACGGGTTGGGCTACCAGCAACCGGCTGGTGGGTACACGCGTCCCTACCCCATTCCCGATCGTGATCTCCTCACATTCTACACGCTTAACAGGCGGGCGATCCTTCGGGGTCGTTTGAACTTCTCTGCTTACCGGCAGGGGAACTCCTGGTTCGAGCGAACCTACGGTCGAGATGTGATCAACTTCTCGATCACCAAACTGCTTCCCTCGGACAAGAAGCTGCAGGAAGCGCTGGACGGGCCGAGGAAGCTCAGGGCTCTGGCTGATGCCATCAAGGCTCTTCGCGAGGAGGGCTACGATCTGGCGACGGCTCAGCGGCTGGCAAAGGCCGCGGCCGGGATCGCTACCGTCACGGAACTCGACGTGTCTGGTGGAGGGGCGATTCCCTTCATCAACGTCGGTAACCAACAGAAGGGGGGCAAGTAATGCCCATGCACAAGCATCACGCCGAAGGGGCGGTGGACGAGGCCATCGACACCAGCCCCAGATGGCTACGACAGTGGCTGCTGATCGCCCTCGGGATGGGGGTGCTGATCTTCCTGGTCAGCCTCATTCCATCCGGCAAGAAGAAGCCGGATCCTCCCGAAGACGACAAGCCGGCCCAGGCCGAAGTGGTCCCCGAAAGGGAAGCGAGCCGCGCAAGACCGATCGGGCCCCGCAAGGTCCGCATGGAGTTGGATGTGACGCCCGGAAGGGTGGTCCACAGTACCAACTTCGACGGAAAGGGCAACGCGCTCCCGCCTGTGACCTACATGGTCAACGGCAATGTGGTGCGTCACGACGACCCGCTCTTCCAGCAGCTGCGTGAATTCGCGGCTCCATGGAAGCCCGGCGAGACAAGCCGGGAGCTGGTGACCGAGATGCTGGAGCCGGGAAAGTGGTGGCCCCCCAAGGGCTACCCCGGAATCCGGGATCCCCTGCCTAACGGCGGGGTGAGCTACACCAGCTTTGGCGACGGGAGCGGCCCCGATGGACACTTCTACGCGAGGGTCCAAGGGACGCTTGAGACCTACAGAATGGCCGGCAAAGGGGACAGCTTCCCCACGGCTGTGCCGTACTGGGTCAAGCCTGTGGATGGCTGCAAGGCTGTCCACATCGTTGTCTTCCGCCACACGGCGGATGGGCAACGACATCTCGCACAGAGATACCGCGACTAGGGCGGCCTAAGCGCCCTCAGGTAGCGGTAACTCAATCGCGAAACCATGCCGTGCGGAGAAGGGAGAGGAATCTCCTGACTTCGCACGGCGTGCAATTACATAAAGAGAGGATATAGGATGTAGGAAGTAGGATGCAGGAAGGCGAAAAGGAAAAAGACAAGACCTATAATAAAGCCCCGAGGAGGGGATTTTTTATAATCAAAAACTGCCCGGTTGGGCAGTTTTTGTATTCGGTGATTTGGCGCTATGGAGTTGGTTGAACAATTGAAGCAACAATAAAGACAATTGCTTGGGCTAAAAGACCAACCGCAATAGCAACAGCCGCATAGAGCAATCCTTGGTTTGCTTTTTTAATTTTGGTTTCGTCTCCACCAGCAAACAAGTAGCGAAATGCCGCAATAATAATCATGATTACTGCAACAATCAGCAGTGCAGTGAAGAGCCAATTGGCAACTTTCTCTGCGTATGCGATGAATGTTGAGAAACTTGCCGAAGTGCCTTTTGGTAAGGTTTGCCCGCCTCTATCAAATACAGTATCTCCTCGCAATTGCGCATATGCTACTAAGGGAAGTGCTGTTGCGGCGATTGCACTGGACGCTGAAGCAATAAATTTTTTCATTTTGTTTGTAATTTTATCTGTTTTGACCTTTGTATGCCTTTTTTAAATTTTAACACAACTTTTCTATTGATGTATTCACCAGTTTGCATTAAAAAGCTGCAGACGGCTCTAGTGCCGGAGTATTGCCATGCTGGGGATCTTGGTTGAATGGGTTGCCTTGACTGCCGTTTGTTGACGGGCTTCCTCCTGTTTGAGAGCTTCCTCCAATCAGGCTGTTTTCAATGACGTTTGGCGCATAGCCAGCAAAGAGAGCAATCGCTATTGCAATGACTGCGTAAAGAAGCATTCTTTTCCCTTCTTGGATGCTTGTTGGAGCATCTTTTTTGCCCCCGCCTCCTCCAATGCCCAGGAATTTGAAAGCGGCAAGCAAGATGCAAATTACTGCGGCAATTAAGAAAAATGTGTATATCCAATTTGCTATGCGCTCAAAGACGGTGATTACTTCGCCTTCTGTATCTACTGGGCCGGTGATTTTGCCTTGGGCAAATGCCGTTAATGGAAGCAGTAAATAGATTGCTAGAAGTGTTTTTATCTTTTTCATTATTTAAATAGTGATTTAATAATAGCTCCGATTCCTTGCGCTATCAGGATAATAACAAAGCCAACGGCGGCCCAGAGAATCGTTTTTTTGGCGGTTGTTGCTTTTTCAGGACTGCCGCCCGATATAATGAGTTGCCAAGCGCCAATAAGAATCATAATGGTTAGTACCACAGCTGCCAGTTTTGTAAGGAAATCTAAAACGCGCAGGATAATTGTGCTGATATTTGCCTTGCCCAAAGGATTTTCAAGTTTAACGTTGGCGCGGTCGCCAAGTTTGTCGCCGCTCTCGCTGCCTTGTGTGGGGGGCTTATCGCCCGCTGGGTCGCCTTGCGCGGGGGGATTGTCTCCGCCACCTCCACCGATGTCTTGGGCAAAGCTGATTGATGGTAAAAGTAGGAAGCCAAAAACTAAGGAAAGTGTTAGCAATGCTAGTATTATGTTTTTCATACCGTCAGATGTTAACTATCGGCACCAAGCGCGCCGATAGAACACTAACGGCACGCGTCCCGCTTAAATTAAGTTTTTTAATTTTCACCATTTCTACTTGCATAGTAATTAGATTGTTTCGTTCGGGATTAATTTGGAAGCTGTAGATCTTGGTCTAGGCTTCGGCTTTTAAATTGAAGATTTTTTTGGTCCTCTACGCCAAGTACTGTAAATATACCTTGAATAATAAAATATGCGGCTCCTGCTATAAGCATAGCAACAATTGTAGAAGTAATTATCTTTTTTCCACTGGAAATACGCTCTGTAGAGCCGGCTGAAGTAAGAATAACAAATCCGCCCCAAG
>JAUYME010000017.1 GCA_030699515.1 bacterium | reverse complement strand
TTGGTGGAGAGGATTTCTTTAAAATCTTTGTCGTCGTCGGCAATTAGAATTAAATTGTGCTTGTGTGCATCTTCCATTATTTCCGTGCAAGTTCTTCAATGGTGTTGGCTACAACGTCTAAATCCGTTCCTTTTTTGATGTAGTCTATTGCGCCAAATTCCTTGCTTAAGCGGCGATTGTTTTCAATAATCTGCGGATTACTTTCGCCGGTGTTGGTGAAGAAAACAACCTTGGCTTGATCGCCTGAAAGTTTAGCGCTAATTTCTTGAGCCACCTGGAAACCGTCCTTTTTTGGCATTTGAATGTCTAAAAGAATAATGACGGGCTGGATTTTTTCAGCCATAGTTGCGGCCTCATCAGGATTTGCAGTTGCATGAACCTCAAAGCCGTATTTTTCAAGCTTGAGGGTAATTTGCTCTAAAAAGTCCTTGTCATCATCAACGATTAAGACTCTAACCGGCTTGTCTTTCTTCTTAAACATGAATTTAGCAGTTGATTTTTGCCTTATAGTTATCATATCATGGCTAAGATAGGGTATAGGAAATAGGATGTAGGGGAGAGGAAGAATTTCCAAGTCACTCCAATTGACCCAATTTCCAAAAGAATACCTAAGGTGGGATAAATAAGGAGATATTGAAGGTTTTAACTATAAATATGGTGCAGATTAATAAAGTAATTTTGGAAATAAGAGCGGGCGCCGGAGGGGATGAGGCGGCAATTTTTGCGGGTGATTTGGCACGTATGTATCAGCGCTTTGCGGAAAAGAAAGGCTGGAGTTTTCAACGATTAGAGGAGAGCGCGGGAACAAAAACATTTAAAGCAAGAATAAGCGGGGAAGGGACTTATGATGCTTTTAAGCTTGAAGGCGGCGTGCACAGAGTGCAAAGAATTCCGGAAACGGAAAAGCAGGGCAGGGTGCACACTTCTACAGCTACCGTAGCGGTGCTTCCTGAAGTAGAGGCAAACGAGGTTGTGATTCCAGATAGTGATATTGAGTGGAGTTTTTCTAGAGCCGGGGGGCCGGGCGGGCAAAACGTAAACAAGCTGGAAACTGCGGTGCGCTTAACTCATAAACCAACAGGTCTTGTTGTCGCTTGCCGAGCAGAGCGAAGCCAATTAGCAAACAGAGAAACAGCAATGAGTATGCTAAGAGCTCAACTTTACGAATTGGAACAAGCAAAAGCGGTGGGGGACGTGGACGCGCAAAGACGAGTGATGGTTGGCACTGGAGATAGAAGTGAAAAGATTAGAACCTACAATTATCCGCAGGATAGAATTACCGATCACCGCTTTGGGGCAAAGGTGCATGACATAGAATCTGTTATGGGTGGAAGCTTTGACAAGATATTAAAAGGAATTAGAAAAGCTCAAGACAAGAAAAAGAAATAGATTAAATAGCGTGCATAATAGATAATTTGGTATAGTTAGCAAACTATGAGTAACAATTTTGAAGATATGGATACGGAAGAAGAGGGGAAGAAGGATATGGGCGATGTGTACGATAACTTTGCCGAGGCTTTTTCCGGGTCCGACAAATTGCCTAGCTGGGAATTTGTTGGTAAACCCACGCTAGAAAGATTACTCAAGGAGCATTTTAATAGTAGCGATAAGTTTTTGGATCTTGGCTCTGCCAGCGCAAGGGTTGAGGTAGACCTTTTATTGCCTAACGGTGTGCCAAGTGAAAATATTACTGGCATAGAAATTAGTCCTAAGCAAGTTGAAATTGCAAAGCAAAGAGTTCCGGGAGCCGACTTCAGAGTGGGGGATATAACAAAGCTTGAATTAGATCCGGAAAGCTTTGATGTTGCGCTTTCTCATATGGTATTTGAGCATTTGGATGACGCCGGCCTTAGCGCTGTTTGCAAAACTACCTTTGAAGCATTAAAACCAGGGGGAGAATTTATTTTTGTTGTTACCCATCCTGATAAGATGACAGATTTGGAGGGAAAGCTGGTAACTGAAGACGGGCCCTTCACTACAACCGCACCTTGGGGCGGCGAACTTTTGAATTGGAAGCGTAGCGTTGAAAGGACCAGAGAGATTTTAGAGGCCGCAGGGTTTGAAATAGAATTGACTGAAGATGTAAAGTTCCCGGAACCGTCTGAAGATTTGAGCGAAGCAGAGAAGGAGGAATACATGAAGCACTACAATTACTACAACAGTAAATACCCTGCCATGAGGCTTGCAGTAAAGGCTATAAAGCCAAAAAGTAGTTAGCTGCCCTCGCTGGAATAGCTAGTTTAAGCTGCGCAAAAATTTTAGAAGCTCTAGGGATTTTTCTTCTGATAGGTATTCCATTTGATCTGTTCTGCTTGGATCAAAAAGCAATAAATCGTCTTCCATTGGATTGGGATTCATTTTTTTGATTGTTTCCGCATCAAGGCGCGCTATCAGAAGTCTTCCGTCTTTTATGGTGTATATCTTTGAATTGGAAAATGTGCCAGTTTCGCCATTGCTTACTATAGCTAATGTATTTCCCTGGGGTTTTAGGGTAATGTCTTCGCTAATTTCTACAGGGCCATTAAAAGAATGGAAAATTTCTAAAAGCTCTTTGTAGGTCTGCGGGCTTAGCTCGGTTGATGGAAGCCCTTCTTCTCCTTTTTCTATCATATTCCTATTTCTTTGCTTTCTTCTTCTGTTTCCATATAAAGTTCGCGAGGTTTGGCCCCGTTGGACGGTCCGATAAGCTCTCTTTCTTCCATGATGTCTAGAATTCTAGCGGCGCGCGCATAGCCAACTTGAAGGCGGCGCTGAAGTAGAGAAGCAGATGCTTTTCCGGCTTGGCGCACTACTTCTATGGCTTCATCAAGGCGGTCGTCCTCATCATCGCTACTACTATTCATAAATTCATCAAATACATCTCCGCCCTTGGCGGCAACTTTTTTTATTTCGGCCGGACCTGCACCGGCAATAGTAGCGCCCATTGGGCTGCGGTTTAGCGCTGCGGTGAGCGTTCCATCATCTTCGCTTGGCTCTGTGGCTCCCAAATCCGGATTCTTGTCTTCAATAAATCTTATAACGTCGCTAATCTCTTTTTCGGTGATAAATGAGCCTTGGATACGCTTTGGCTTTGAAAATTCTTTAGAAATAAAGAGCATGTCTCCACTGCCAAGAAGTTTTTCCGCTCCGCTTGCATCAAGAATAGTTCTAGAGTCCACTTGGCTGGCAACTTGAAGGCCGACACGGCCGGGCATGTTGGCTTTAATTAATCCGGTTACCACTTCCACGCTTGGGCGCTGGGTGGCTAAGACAAGGTGAAGACCGGTGGCACGGGCCATTTGGGCAAGGCGCACTATGTAGCCTTCCACTTCTTTGCCAAAGGTGCTCATTAGGTCGGCAAGCTCGTCAATGACCATAATAATGTAGGGAAGCGATTCGCCCTTGTTCTTTTTATTATAGCTTTCTATGTCGCGTGCGCCTGCGTTCATTAAAATGTCGTAGCGACGATCCATTTCGTTGATGGCCCAGCGGAAAACCGCAATGGATTTTTTACCTTCGGTAATAACGGGAGAGATTAGGTGGGGAATGCCATCGTAAACGGTTAGCTCAACTCTTTTTGGATCTATTAAAATCAGCTTGAGCATGTCCGGGCTGTTTTTGAAAAGCATTGGAATAAGAATGGAGTGAATTAAAATAGATTTTCCGGATCCGGTAGCGCCGGCAATGAGAAGGTGGGGCAACTTGGCAATGTCGGAAAAAATTGGCTCTCCGCTAACGTCGCGGCCCATTGGCCAGACAAGCTCTTTGCCGTTGGCAAATTCCGGATATGAGAGAAGAGATCCAAGGCGGACAATAGAAGCTTGTTTGTTTGGCACCTCAATACCGACAAGAGATTTTCCCGGAATGGGTGCTTCAATTCTAATAGGGTGGGCGGCTAGTGCCAGCGCTAAATCTCCTGAAAGGGCGGTGATTCGGTTAATTTTTACTCCTTGTGCCGGCTTAAGAGTGTAGCGGGTAACTTTTGGGCCAATATTTATTTCTCCCATTTCAACCGGAACACCAAAACTTTCAAGCGTTCGCTTGATAATATTGGCGTTGGCACGCAAGTCGCCCGGAGTTGGTTTTTCTGAGGACGATTTGAGCAGGGAAAGGGGAGGAGCAACATAGGCACTCTTTGAATTCTTTTTCAGAGCGGCACTAAACTCTGCCTCCGTGTGGCCCTTTCTTTCTTCTGCCTGCGCAATTTCAATTTCTTTTTCTTCTTCCGGTTCCGGCATTTGCATTTGCCTGGAAAGCTTTTTCTTTTCTTCCTCTACGTAAGCTACGCTGTCAAATTCTTCGCCTTCAAGGTCTTCTTCGTCTTTCTTTTTTGGCCAAGGGAGCTTGATTGATGCGTTTAAAGTAACTAAGAGAGAGGCGATGACTAAAACAACTAAAAGGATTAAAGATCCGGCCCGACCAAATGGTGTTTCAAGCGCCCCAACAAGGCTTCCAACAAGGCCGGCTTTATCTTTGGCCAGCACATCAATGAGCCCCATGCCGGAGAGTACAAAAAGGCTCATGCCGCCAAAAACCACAGAAAAGAATTTTTTCTCGTGGGTGGCAAGAAAAAGAATTCCAACCACAAGACAAATAATTGGCACAAGGTAGTAACCAACCCCAAACAGCTTGCTTAGTATTTCGTAAAGAAAATCACCGGCCGGACCCGCCTTTGCAAATGCGGCCAAGAAAAGAATTAGAGACAGGCCAATTAGAAGAAGGCCAAGAATGCTCTTTTTTGTGTCTCTAGAGAGCCTGCTTACTCTCCCTTCTCCTTTTTCAGATTTCTGGTTTTTACTGCCCTTTGGTCTTCCGGGTCCGCGCTTTTTTGCCATGGGTTTATTATAGCGTAACAGATTTTAAATATAAGAAGGTGAATTGCTGTCATTTTTAGATTCTTGTCATTCTGATCCGCCAGCTGGCGGAGAAGAATCTGGGTTTGACAAATTGTAAAAATAATGTATAATATGTTACATAGTTCGCCAGGTGTAATTACTCTGCAATTCGCAGGGGAAAGGCTTGGCAAGAGGGAGAGAACGGTGCGAATCTTCAACGTGATTCTCGGTGCCATGGCGATTTACGGGTTCATTGGTTTTGCCATCGGCAAGATCGCGGACCTCTCGAGCGGTCAATCGGTGATCGCCGGTGGACTGGTCGCAGTTTTCATGACTGCGATCTACAGCCTCCTCTTTTTCTGCAAGAGGAGGGACAAGGTGGACCAGGAGGCCAACGTGCGAACCAGCGGCCAAGGCCGCTAGAAAGGAGGCTGACATCGAAACGAGAGATAAGAAGGAGCCCTGGGCCCTGAAGATGGATGCCCAGGACAAGGCGGCGAGGCGGACGGTGGTCGTCTTCGTCCTCGTCGTTGCCTTCATCGCAGCTTGTGTCATCTACTTTCTGGGTGACTTCCTGCGAGGAGGGATGCCGTGAGCGCCTCGGAGCCGGGTTTCGGCCCCGACTACGACTACGAGGAGGAGGGCAAAGCGGACTGGAAGCTTCTGGTCTGCCTGCCCTTCATTCTGCTCGGGGCGATCTTTGAAGGCATCTTCAACCGGAGGCGCCGGTGAGCGCTTCCGGACACAACCCGCCGTCAGCTGTGGCGCGCATCCCGCGCCGCAGCTGACCAATACACCTTTTGGTGTTTTTTTGTTGTAAAATTTTGGTTTTTATGACTATGATTACTTAAGTCTTCCGGTCGGTCCGGAAGCAAGTTCCTGTTTGGGATTTGGCCCAGAGAAGGAGACGATGATGGTGAGATGGATTAGCTCAATTCTTGTGAGTGTCTGTGAGAAGTTCATTGCGCTATTCACTCCCGAATCGCCCTCTGTGGGCGAGGAGGAGAACGCGGAAGGCGGCTGACTCCAAGCGGAGTCGGCCGCCGCCAAACACTATATTTTATATTCGGCCCTTGGGCCGTTTTTATTTTTCACCCTATTTGAATATTTGCACACCTGCCCGCCTCTGGAGGGAATTTGCAAATAGTGTGGTGGGCTTAGTTGAGCTGGTTGAGGGTTTGGCTAATATCAATTTCTATTATTTCGTTTTCACCAATTGCGT
>JAUYME010000005.1 GCA_030699515.1 bacterium | reverse complement strand
GGAACCAGGCAGGAAGAAAATTTCCTTCAGTGGCATTACCCCCTCGCGACCCAGCACCATTTTCGCGAGAAAATGGTGCTGGGCGCAACTTTTTTAAAACAAGTGCGCGAGTGACCGGATTTGAACCGGCGACCTCTCCCGTGACAGGGGAGCGCTCTAACCAGCTGAGCTACACCCGCAGAACAAAGCCCTAACCTTACATCAAAGCTTTGAGGAAACACCCAATGCGCAAACTTGCACTGCTTGTCTCGCCAAAGCTTTAGCTACGGCGGAAGCTACACCCGCAATGAAAGCCATTATGAACTAAGATTTGCTCAATTTCAATACTAATTCCTTAAACTTATCGCCTCGCTCGCTTCTATCTGAAAATAAATCAAAACTCGTGCTTGCCGGAGAAAATAGCACCACAGATTCCACCTTTAAATTCCTAGCAAAAGTATAGGCACGCTCAACTGCGCTACTTAAAGTATATCCACCAAGTGTCAGCTTAATCCCAGCCCCGGCCAATTGCCTTCTTAATTCCTTAGAATTCTCCCCAAACAAAACAATATTTTTCACACTGCTTTTCTTTAGGGCCTTTTGCACCGAGGAATAATCATTTACCTTAGGGCGTCCGCCAACTATTAGCACAGTGGGAATATCAAAAGATTTTATCGCCGCCACTGTAGAAGCGGGAATGGTAGAAAAAGAATCGTTGTAAAAAGAAATTTTATCAAGCTTTCTAACAAACTCAATCCTGTGAGGCAGACCCTTAAAGTTGCGCGCCACATAGCTGATAACCGGATTAGGCACCCCCAAATCCTTAGCAATGCGCGCGGCCACAACGGCATTTTCAAAGTTGTGCCGGCCCACAATTTTTAGCTCCTCTTTTTCAAAAAGTCTGATTTGGTCCGTACGTAAAATATTCAGTTTGGCCTTTAAGCCCTTCAGTTTTTTTAAATACTTTGCACTTTCAGAAATTACATATGCCTTAGCGTCTTTTTCCTGATGTTTAAATAGCTCTAGCTTGGCATTTACATACTCAGCCATATTCTTATGGTGATCCAAGTGGTCGCGCGAAATGGAAAGAAGCACGGCAAGGTCCACGCTATGTTTAATGTCCTGAAGCTGGAAACTGGAAAGCTCTAACACGACAAAATCTGCCCGTTTTGCCCTTTCTAAAACATCAAGCATCGGAGTGCCAATGTTTCCGGCTAAAACTACTTTCTTTTTGGCCTTTTTCAGCATTTCGTAAAGTAGGCTGGCAGTAGTGCCCTTACCCTTCGTTCCGGTAATTGCAATAACTTTTGGAGTTTTCATCTTTCCACGAGTTGCATAAAGCTCTTGCAAAAAAATGTTTGTCACACTAGTTACAGCCACTCCAGCCTTAATTGCCTGCTGAATCTCTTTGCGCAAGTAGGGGATGCCAGGAGAGCGAAGAATAAGGTCAAAACCATTCAAGGCAGAAAACTTCTTCCCAACTCTAAATTTAAAGCGTACATCCCGTTTGTATACGGGCACAGGCCCTTCATCCAAAACATGAATTTCGGCACTGCCAGAAAGACGCTTATGCAAAAACTCGGCAGCACTTTTGCCTTCGCGCGCCCAGCCTAATATTGCGATCTTTAGTTTGCCATTTTCCATAATTTTCTTTATAGTAACAGGCATTCACGTAAAGTGAATAGACAGCGGGGTGGAGCAGTGGTAGCTCGCCTGGCTCAATCCCTTGGAAGACCTAGTTCTTTCAAGCGTTCCTTAAAAATCTGAGTGAGCTTTATATTTATCGCCACAACACGACAAATTCCATAGGGGAATTTTCGACGGCCACCTTTATCTTTTTTAATGTGTGGCTTCCGAAAACGTCCAATAGGAATTTTCGTCATCTTTGACCAATACTGTAGACATTTCTCGTAGGGAAGTGTGTCATGACAATGAATGACAGCCCTGATTCTATTTTCTTCAAAATTGCAAATAGTACGGAGGAATTCTAAGTATTTCTGGAGCAAAAACGGATTCCCATTGGCAAGTGATAGTTGAGTCTTATCACCTTCAGTCACCCACAAAACTAAGCCAATGGTTTCTAGCTTCCGATCCTTTTCGGGCTTATAGCTAAAAGGGTCGCCATTCGGATGAAGCGCGCGATAAGTAATCTCACTTTGATTTCTCTTAGGCATACTAATGGTAGTATACCATGAGGTGGAACTTTAATGGGCGTGTGTGCGGGAAACTGTACATATGATTATCTGTCAAATTCGGGGAAGCCTTTCAAATGGTAATCCCGAGCCAAATCGCCGATGCCTAGCATTGGCGAGAGGTGTAGAGACTAGTTGGCAGACACCTAAGCTAAAAGTATGGTGAAGGGATAGTCCAGACCACAAATCCTAAAAGGAGCAGTGAAAACTGTAGTTGGTAAGCATAACCAGGAGGTCGCGGGTTCAAATCCCGCCCCCGCAACACGAAGTATTGCAGGCTCGCCCAAGCAAGGCTCGGGACGGCCGCAACCATTCGACTCGTAAAGACCGCACGCAAGTGCGGTCTTTACTTGCCGCAGGCAAGCAGTAGAGTCAAAATGGTCCCGAGCGAAGCTGAGGGGCATATTTTCGCTATAATAGTCATATGTACTTCGTTTATGTCCTCTTATGCAAGAACAATAGCCTGTACACCGGCGTGACCAACAATATAGAGCGCAGATTTCAAGAGCATAAAAACAGCAAGGGCGGACATTACACTAGTGCATTTAAAGCAGATAAAATACTCTATAAAGAAAAGCATCCGGATAAAAGCTCTGCCTTGAAACGCGAAAAACAAATCAAGAGTTGGTCACGTCAGCAGAAAATAAAGGTTCTTGGCCTAAGAATCAACTAAACGGCTC
>JAUYME010000003.1 GCA_030699515.1 bacterium | reverse complement strand
TTTATGTACGAGCAAAACGGCAGTGCGTTTGTATTGGGGAAAGAAAATGTTAGCGAGCACGACAGCTTGGTTTCTTTGTATTCAAAAGATTTGGGCAAGGTTTTGGCTAGGGTTACAAGTGGAGCAAAAATGAACTCTAAGCTTATGCCTCACCTTCAAGTGGGCAGTAAAGTAGCCGTTAGGCTTGTAGAAAGAAAACTGCTTCGTGTTGCTGATGCAATTTCTTTTCCAATGAAAGATGCCAAGGAAAAGCTGGAAAGGCGTCTTTCAGCTTTGTCGCTTCTTTCGTATTTATCTACCGACACCGGTGTAGAAAGTGAAGTTTGGAATTATCTTGAAAAAGAACATTGGTCCACAACGGAACTTTTGAAAATTCTTGGGCTTTATGCTGACGGGGTAAAGTGTTTTCTTTGCAGGAAGGTTGAGGCAAATTATTTTTCGGCATCGGACAGTGAGTTTTATTGTGCAAAGTGCAGCGCGAGAGGAACTGCAAAAGGTTTGATTTATTATTTGAATTAATTTAAATAGCACTTTGCATTTGGCAAAATGAGCTCTGCAAAGTCTTGGAATTTCTTAGGCCTTCGCAAAGCTCATTTTGCCAAATGCTTGTAATAGTGAGTTTATGTTAAAATCATTCTATAAACTAAATAAATGCGCGGAGTAGTTTGGCTATTTGTGGTTTTGTTGGTTCTGGCGATGGGAATCGTTGGATTTTTTTGGTATCAGGCCTACACAGCGCAAGGGTTGGTTTTTGATATTGAAGTTCCGGATCATGTTCAGGTGGGCGTGCCATTTGAAATTGAGCTGGAAATCGCCAATGATAGCGGTGCAATTCTTCAAGATGCAATTTTAAGCATGGATTTACCGGAAGATATGGTTTTCTTAGGTAAATATACCGGTAAGAATTTAGTTGAGGAGAATTTGGGGAATTTGGGAGAGGGATCGGTGGTAAAAGATAGTTTTCCGGCAATGGTTGTTTCAGGAGAAAGCAGTTTAAAAAGGGTAAGTGCAACAATTTCTTATCTTCCTTCCAGTTTGGGTGCTCGGTTTGAACGCACAGAAACAGGGGAGCTAAGAGTGAGTGATAGCGGAGTGTTGATTGATTTGGAAAGCCCGGCCAAAGTTTTTAGTGGGGAAGAGTTTGAGCTAGAAGTGAGTTATGAAAATAATTCTGAAATTACTTTTGCAGATTTGCTGATTGAGCTAGATTTTCCGGAAAGCTTTGAACTTATTTCTTCAACCATGGACTCAAGCGAAGCAAGTACCAGCTTTTTTATTGGAAACTTGGAATCCGGTAAATCTAGCAGTTTTACGATTGTTGGGCGTTTAAACGGTCCGGACAATGCATTTTTTGATATTTCCGCATTGGCCTCGGCTCAGTTTTTTGGCCAGCGTTATGATTTGAGCGAGCAGGTGGCAAACGTTTCTATTTCCCCTTCGCCCTTATCGCTTCAGATTTCTATAAACGAGCGCGATAATTATGTTGTTTCTTCCGGTGATGAGCTGGATTACAGTATTATTTATAGAAACAATACCAGCGTTGGACTTAGGGATGTAATTGTCAAGGCGGTTTTAAACGGAGAAATGTTTGATTTCGCAAGCATTGATACCGAAGGGGGTGCTTTTAATTCCGGGACAAATACAATTACTTGGAATGCGGCGCAGATTTCTGATCTTGCTACTATTGCGCCGGGGCAGAGCGGGCAGATTTCTTTTTCAATTAATACAAAAGATGAATTTCCAATTACGCGTATCAGCGATAAAAACTTTGTGTTGAAAGTGGATGCAAATATTGAGTCGGAAACCGTTCCGGAAGGAGTAGCCAGTAAGCGTACGGTTGGGTCTGATTCAATTGAGAATAAAATTGCCGGTCAGTTGAATTTTTACGGCCGATCTTATTTTAATGAAACAGATGCAGATATAGAAAACGAAGGAGTGCACCCGCCAATTGTTGGGCAAACTACCGAGTACACAATTCATTGGATTTTGGAGAATACCAGTACCGATATGGAGAATATAGCAATTTCCGCCTTTTTAGGCCCGAACGTAATTTTTACGGGCGAGAGCAGAAGCAGTACGGGAATTTCTCCAAGTTATAACTCCAGAACTTCGGAGATGACTTGGGAAATCCAGCGCATTTCCGCTACCACCGGAATAATCTCGGATCCGGTTGAAGCAATATTTCAGCTTGAGTTTACTCCGGGAATTGACCAGGTGAATAGCGTTCCGGTTTTGGTTAAAAGAAGTGAAATTTTGGCAAAAGATGTATTTACCGGAAACGTGATAGAGTACAGCATTAATGAGATAAAGACTGCCGTTTCAGACCCGGGGGCAGATGATGACTCTAGGGTGCAGCAATAAAAGAAAGGTTATAGGTTGTAGGTGATAGGTTATAGAAAGACAGGATGTAGGACATAGGGGGTAGGGGAAGAGAGGCAATAGGGAATAGGGGGTAGGGGAATTTCCATTTACACCAATTGACCCAATTTCCAGAAGAATACCGAAGGCAAAGAAAGACTAAGTATATGAAGGATTCAAATGATAAGCTGATGGATAAGATTATATCGCTTTGTAAAAGGCGGGGATTTATCTTTCCCGGAAGTGAGATTTACGGTGGGCTGCAAAATTCTTGGGACTTTGGCCCGCTTGGTGTGGCGCTTAAAAAGAACATAAAGGCTGAATGGTGGAAGCGTTTTGTGCAAAATCGTGAAGATATTGTTGGTTTAGATGCCGCAATACTAATGAACCCAAAAGTTTGGGAAGCTAGCGGGCACAGCGAAACTTTTTCTGATCCGCTTGTTGAATGCAAAGAATGCCACACCCGTTTTCGTCTAGACGAAAACGGAAAATCACAAGCACCAAGCACCAAATCTCAAATAAATTCTCCGCCGAAGGCGGACCCGCCTCTGGCGGGCAATGGGCAAAGTGGCAAATGTCCAAATTGCGGAAAGGAAAATCTGACGGAAGCTCAGGATTTTAATTTGATGCTTAAGACCAGTCTTGGCGCGACGGAGGGCAAGGGAAGCGAAGTTTATTTTAGGCCGGAAACCGCTCAGGGAATTTTTGTAAACTTTAAAAATATTTTAAATACGACGCGAAAAAGAATTCCATTCGGCATTGCGCAAATTGGAAAAGCGTTTAGAAACGAGATTACTCCCGGCAACTTTATTTTCAGAACGAGGGAATTTGAGCAAATGGAGATTGAATACTTTGTTCGTGAAGATGAGTGGGAGAGCTGGTTTACTCACTGGTTAGACCAAATAAAGCAGTGGAATGTTGACTTAGGCTTGGATGATGGCGATTTGGAATATGTAGAAGTCAGTGAAGATGAAAGAGCCCATTATTCAAAGCGAACCGTAGATATTGAATACAAGTTTCCATTTGGGCAAAAAGAGCTTTACGGCCTTGCCTATAGAACAGATCACGATCTTAAAGCTCATATAGATGTCAGCGGAGAAGACTTGAAATATATGAATCCGGATGACAGCAAAGACAGATTTGTGCCTCATGTGATTGAGCCAAGTTTTGGAGTGGAGAGGACGGTGCTTGCAGTGATGCTATCTGCATACCGCGAAGAAAATATTTCTTCTCAAAATTCCAATAATCAAGCACCAAATAACAATGGGGCTGAAGAAGAAAACGATGTGCGTGTTATTTTGAAATTTCCATACTGGGTTGCGCCGGTGAAGGTTGCGGTTTTGCCACTGATGAAAAAAGATGGAATGGGCGAGAAGGCAAAGGAGGTGTTTGATGTGCTAAAGCTGGAGTTTGATTGTGAATATGATGAAAGCGGAAGTATTGGAAAGCGCTACAGAAGGCAGGATGAAATTGGAACTCCGTTTTGCGTAACAATTGATCACGACACCCTAGAGAACGATAGTGTGACTGTACGGGACCGGGATAGTCTGGAGCAGGAGAGAGTTGCAATAGCTGATTTGGCTGGGTATATTTCAGGAAAGTTAAACAAGTAATGAAATTCAATAAAACTGTTTTAGATAATGGGCTGCGTATTATTACTATTCCTCAGCCGGCTGCGGTTGCAATGACGGCTCTAGTTTTAGTTGAGACCGGCTCAAAGTATGAAAAGCGCGAGGAAAGTGGGATTGCACACTTTTTAGAGCATATGTGTTTTAAGGGGACTAGAAAGCGACCAGTGCCAAACCAGGTTGCTCACGAATTGGAAGGGCTTGGGGCGGAGACAAATGCCTTTACCAGCCACGAATATACTGGCTACTATGCGAAAGTTGCTTACGATAAGGGCGAGCAGGCGCTGGAAATTGTTGCGGATATTTATTTAAATCCAACTTTTCCAAGGGAAGAAATTGAAAAAGAGAAAGGGGTGATTATTGAGGAGATGAAAATGTATGAAGATTTGCCAATGCGAAAGGCGGGGGAATACTTTATGCAGCTTCTTTATGGTGACATTCCAGCCGGACGGCAAATTTTAGGAGATGAAAAGGTGATAATGGCTGCTAATCAAAATTCATTTAAAGCTTTTCATCAGCGCTTTTACTTGGCTTCTGAAACCACCTTAATTTTGGCCGGGAAAATGGATGAGGGAAAAATGATTGAGCTTGCTAGCCAGATGTTTTCTAAAATGCCGGTTGGAAAAAAGACCGACAAAGAGCCAGTTAAGGAAAGTCAGAATGAAATGCAGATAATGCTAAAGCACAAGGAAAGCGATCAGGCGCACTTGGTAATGGGATATAGAGCCTTTGATATGTTTGATGAAAGGCGCTACACGTTGATGGCTTTAGCTCACGTTTTGGGCGGGGGAATGAGCTCTAGGCTTTTCAATCTTTTGCGAGAGCAAATGGGCGCCGCTTATTATGTTCGCTGTGATGCTGATTTATATACAGACCATGGCTATGTAGCAGCCAGTGCGGGAATTCAGCTTAAGAAAATTGAAGAGGCAATTCCGGCAATTAAGAAAGAGTTTTTACGTTTGAAGGATGAACCGGTTTCTGAAAAGGAGCTTGAAAAAGTAAAGAACCATCTTGAAGGTACAACTTTGCTTGGACTAGAGGGTTCTGACGCTATTGCATACTTTTATGGGATTCAGGAACTTTTGAAGGATGCGGTAATCACAACCGAGGAGTTGATTCAAAGAATCAAGGATGTGAAAAGTGAGGGAATAAGAGAGTTGGCCAACGAACTTTTTAGCGATGATAAGCTAAATTTGACCATGATTGGACCGTTTAAGGATGAGAAAAAGTTTAGGACACTGCTTGCCTGAGGCTAGCCAAGCTTGCTTAATTTTAGATTTTATTGCTAGGCTACTTTTTGTACGCAGAAATTGGAGACAAACCGTGAGCATGTACGGCTGACTGACCGGCGCGTGTCAGGTTGACGACCTGATGACACGAGCCGGTCGGGCTCTGAACATTGCCACACTTCTTGGCGGCCGCTACCTTAACCGGGCAAGACGGTTGGAACGAATGTGGCGCTCTATCGCCGGGAGTAACTCTCGGCGTACACGTACGAAGATGGTGCGGCTGTGCCGCATTATCTTTACGCGACTACGCTAGCGGCGGTTACGTCTGGATGACGTTACCGCCGCTGCAGCCCTTTGCCATTTTTCCTTTTTTGAACTTTAATTAGAGAACTAAATGGAAGAGCGGGATTTTTCAATAAGTTGGGGCAGTTTGTGGAAAGTTGTAGCTATGCTTCTTTTGCTTGGCGTGGCTTTTGTTGCCCGCGATGTTTTAGTTGCGATAATTTTGGCAATTATTATTTCTTCCGCCTTGGATCCTTTGGTGGATTGGCTGGAGATTAAGAGAATTCCAAGAATTTTAGGCGCGATTTTAATTTACATTTTGGCCCTGTTTTTGGTTGCGATGGTCGTTTACATTCTGCTTCCTGTTGGCCTTGTGGAGTTTAACTCGCTCATTGAGGGTACGGGGTCTCAACTTGCAGATATATCCGATATACCGGTTGGGGTTAGTGAAACAATTAATGATTTAACTGCAGACTTTCTTGGAGGAGGTGTGACCTTGCTGGGCATAGCATCAAAATTTTTGGGCGGAATTATAACTGCGATAGTGATTTTTATACTATCTTTTTATATGGTTTTAGACCGACATGGAGTGAAGAAGTTTTTAATAACAATTACTCCGCTTGGTTATCAAGAAGCTGTTTTGGAAGTTTACAGACGAGTACACGCTAGAATTAGCTCTTGGTTTTTAACTCAGCTTTTACTTAGCTTGATTGTGGGGTTGGCAGTGTTTATTGGTCTTTGGGTACTTGGGGTGCCCTACTCTTTGATACTTGGGGTGGCGGCAGCTGTTTTTGAGCTTGTGCCCTATGTTGGCCCAATTTTTTCCGGGGCATTGGCAGTTTTAATTGCAATAGGCACTTCATTCCAGCTGGCAATTTTTGCAGCGATTTTGTTCTTCCTAATTCAGCAACTGGAGGCTCATATTTTAGTTCCAACGCTGATGGGTAGATCCACAAATCTTAGTCCGGTTGTGGTTTTGATTGCTCTTTTGATTGGGGGAACTGTATTTGGAATTATTGGAGTTATTCTTGCGGTGCCGGTTGCAGTAACGGTGCAGGAAATTTTATACTATTGGTCTGGAACACAAGTTCCGAAAGTTCGTGTAAGTAATTCCAACTCAGAATAATGTCTAAGAATGATGCATTTTATCTCACCGCGGCAATTCCTTATGTGAATGCTAAGCCGCACATTGGCCATGCTTTGGAATATTGCCAGGGCGATGTTTTGGCGCGCTATTTTAGACATAAAGGCAGGAAGGTTTTTTACGTGACCGGTGCGGACGAAAATTCCCTGAAGGTTGTGCGGGCGGCGGAAGAGGCGGGAAAGAAGGTAGAAGATTTTGCGGATGAGAATGCGAGGATTTTTTTGGACTTGTTGGAGACTTATAAGATAAGTATTGATAAATTTCAAAGAAGTAGTAGTAAAGAGCATTACGAAATGGTGCAGGAGTTTTGGAAGAAATGTGATGTTAGTGGAGATATTTATAAGAAGGAGTACGAAGGTCTTTACTGTGTTTCCTGTGAAGTGTTTTATGAAAAGAGCGAGCTGGATAATGGCGAGTGCCCGTATCATCCGGGCAAGGAAGTGGAAAAAGTAAAAGAGGAGAATTATTTTTTTCGGCTTTCAAAATATCAGGACAAGCTGGTTGAGCTGATTGAATCTGACACTTACAAGATTCGTCCGCAGTCGCGGAAAAATGAAGCTTTGGCCTTTATTAAGCGAGGGCTGAAAGATTTTAGTATTTCCAGATCAAAAGAAAGAGCCAGAGGCTGGGGAGTGCCCGTTCCGGGTGATGATAGCCAGATTATTTATGTTTGGTTTGATGCTTTAAATGTTTACAGAAGCGCCGCCCCTCACTATTGGCCGGCGGATCTT
>JAUYME010000001.1 GCA_030699515.1 bacterium | reverse complement strand
GACCCCCAACACCAAAACCCGAAAGGGTTATTTTTTTACTTAAAACCATTTTTGGAAGTCCGACTTCCAAAAATGGCCCCCCGGGAGAAAGAGACATTTTTTTCTCCTTCCGGATTTTGTTTTATACTTGTTTTACCTAGTAGTCTAAAAATCTAGCAATTGCCTTCATCTATCGTCTAACAGTCTAAAATCTAATAGCCCATAAAGTCTTTGCCTTTATCTAGTAGTCTAAAAATCTAACTGTCTAATAGTCTAAATAATGATTGTTATCAACACAGGAAACGGAAAAGGTAAAACAACCGCAGCCATAGGTGCGGCAGTGCGTGCAGTTGGCCGAGGCCAGCGAGTTTTAATGGTGCAATTTATTAAAGGGCCTTGGAAAAGCGGGGAGGACTTTATTGATATTCAGACAAGCAAAAAGAGCTCGGCAAAAAAACGAGGCAAGTTCAAACTCAAAAAAATGGGTCTTGGCTTTGTTGGTATTTTAGGCGACAAACTTCCGCGCAGTGATCATAAAAATGCCGCAAAGAAAGCGCTTGTATATATAAAGGAAGCTTTGCGCTCAAACAAATGGGATTTCATCATTATGGATGAGGTTAATGTTGCGGTATCATTGAAATTAATAACAACCAAAAGCGTTTTAGATATTTTAAAGAATCTTCCTGCAGAAAAAATTGTAATGTTAACCGGCAGGGGGGCGCCAAAATCATTTATCAAACGCGCAGACTTAGTTACAGAAATGAAAGAAATCAAGCACCCGTATAATAAAGGTAAGAAAGCAATAGAAAACGTAGAATTTTAAATATGGAAACCGGAGCAGTCATTATCGCATTTCAAATAATCGTCCTGGTTTTTTCTGTGATGATTCACGAAGTCAGCCACGGCCTTGTTGCACTTAAGCTAGGCGATAGAACAGCGCTCAATGCCAATCGCCTCAACTTAAACCCTTTTAACCACCTTGATCCTTTCGGATCAGTCATTCTGCCCTTCATTCTTGCGTTAGCCGGTGGGCCAATTTTTGGCTGGGCAAAACCGGTGCCCTACAATCCCTATAATTTAAGAAACCCAAAGAGCGGCGGGGGATTAATTGCCGCCGCCGGCCCGGCCAGCAATGTTCTTTTAGCGCTTATCTTTGCTCTAATTATCCGCGCCTCCGGAATTATTCCAATCAGCAGTACTTTAATCATTCTTTTCAACTACATTGTTATCATCAACCTGGCTCTGGCCTTCTTTAATCTAATTCCAATTCCACCACTGGACGGATCTAAAGTTCTTTTCTCTCTTCTACCCACCGGAAGCATGCAGGGAATGCAAAATTTCCTCAATAGATATGGATTTTTCATCCTTCTTTCCATTGTTTTCTTTGGTATTAGATTTCTTGCCCCGCTAATTCAATGGGGCCACGCTCTTTTAGTCGGCCCAAACTTTGGCCTTTAGCTTAAAAGCGCTTGACACAAGGGCTCGCTTAACTTAATATTTCCTTTACATCCGCACTTAGCGGATGTCTTATTTGTATTAATATTCCGCGTGTATATCCGCGGCCGCTCGTAACCGAGCGCCAGTCGAGCTCAGCTCGACGATCCGCGTGTAGATCAGCGGTTTTGCAGAGCAAAACAAATGCCAACAACAAGACAACTTCTAAGAAAAGGAAGAACAAAATCAAAGAAAAAAGCACAAGGCCCTGCTTTAAGGCGCACTTTTAATGCTTTAAAAAACAGACCGGTAAAAGTGAACGCTCCTTTTAAGCGCGGAGTTTGTACAAAAGTTTTCACTACCACTCCCCGTAAGCCAAACTCGGCTATTAGAAAAGTAGCCAGAGTTCGTCTTACCAACGGAATGGAAGTTACCGCCTATATCCCGGGAGAAGGCCACAATCTTCAGGAGCACTCTGTAGTTCTTTTAAGAGGTGGGCGAGTGGCAGACCTTCCGGGAGTTCGATACCACATTGTTCGCGGCGTACTAGACACAGCGGGAGTTGAAGGAAGAAAACAACAAAGATCAAAATACGGAGCTAAGAAAGGTGCTAGCGGTAAAAAAGGAGCAAGCTCAGCAGAAGAATAATAAACCTGATACCAATATACCAATGGATGCAAATGCAACAAATAACTACAAATATTTTTTTAACATCTTATTCGTTGCCATTCGTATCATTCGCATAAAATTTGTTGATTAGTATCATAAAAAATGAGAAGAAAACGAAACTATAAAAGAAATTTCCTAGGAGACATCAAGTACGACAGCGTAGAAGTTACGCGCTTTATTAACGTTTTAATGCAAGATGGCAAAAAAACCGTTGCGGAAAGAGTTCTTTACGACGCCTTGGATATTGTTGAGAAAGAAACCAAAGAAAAGGCCTTGGATGTTTTTAATAAAGCTTTAGACAACGTTACTCCAACCGTAGAAGTTTCACGAAAACGTGTTGGTGGAGCTAATTATCAGGTGCCAATTGAAGTTCGCCCTGAAAGAAAGTTTATGCTTGCTGTTCGCTGGATAATTGGAGCCGCAAATTCAAGCTCTGGAAAGCCAATGTCAGTGCGCCTTGCACAAGAATTTATTCAAGCTTCAAAAGGAGAGGGTGCAGCCATAAAGAAGAAAGAAGACGTTCACAAAATGGCCGAAGCCAACAGAGCTTTTGCTCACTTTGCAAGAGCTCGTCGCCGCTAAACCATCCCTATTTCAGATGTCCTCCTTTTATGTTTAAAAATTTAAAATTTGAAATTAAAAATTAGGCATGCCCAGAGAGTATCCCCTTGAAAGAACAAGAAACATTGGCATTTTTGCCCACATTGACGCTGGTAAAACAACCGTAACCGAGCGCATCCTTTTCTATACCGGCATGTCTCACAAAATTGGAGAAGTACACGAAGGTGACACTATTATGGACTGGATGGAGCAAGAAAGAGAGCGTGGTATTACCATCACATCTGCGGCTACCACCTGTTTTTGGTCTCCGACCTACCTAGGAGAGGAAGAAAGGAAAAAGCCAGAAAACAAAAACAGAATTAACATTATTGATACCCCCGGCCACATTGACTTTACCGTAGAGGTAAAACGAAGTCTTAGGGTTCTTGATGGAGGTGTTGCAGTTTTTGACGGAGTAAGCGGGGTAGAGCCTCAAAGCGAGACAAACTGGCACTACGCAGACGAATACAAAGTGCCGCGCATTTGTTTTATTAACAAGCTGGATAGAACCGGAGCAAGTTTTGAAAACAGCCTTAAGTCTATAAAGGAACGCCTAAACCCAAATGCTGTTGCGATGCAAATTCCAATTGGCGCAGAAAGCAACTTTAAGGGTGTTGTAGATCTTCTAACAATGAAAGCTCGCATTTGGGAGGGAGACAAAGGAGAAGACGTAAGTATTTTGGATATTCCGCCGGAACTTCAAGCAGAAGCTGAAAAGCAAAGAGCCGTACTAGTAGAAAAAATTGTTGAGCAAGATGAGAAGCTGATGGAAAGCTACCTAGAAGGGAAAGAAATCTCGCTAGAAGATCTTAAGGCCGCTCTTAGAAAAGGAACCTTGGCAAACGAAATTATCCCAGTTTTCACAGGAAGTGCCTTAAAAAACAAGGGAGTTCAAATTCTTCTAGACGCAGTTGTAGATTATCTTCCTGCCCCAACAGACATTTTGCCAGTTAAGGGAGAGGACCCAAGAACTGGAGAAGAAGCTCAGCGAAAGCCAAGTGACGAGGAACCATTCTCATCTCTTGCTTTTAAGGTTGCCAACGATCCATTTGTTGGTTCCCTTACTTTCTTCCGTGTTTACTCTGGAGTATTAAAGAAGGGCAGCTACATCTATAACTCTACTAAAGGAGAAAAAGAGAGAGTAGGCCGAATTCTGCGAATGCACGCCAACGACAGAGAAGAGGTAGAGGAAATGCCTGCCGGAGACATTGGTGCACTTGTTGGAATGAAAAGTACCACTACAGGCGACACTCTTTGCGATGAGAATAATCCAATTATTCTTGCAGGAATTACTGTTCCAGAGCCAGTTATAAGTATTAGAATTGAGCCAAACTCAAAAGGCGATCAGGAACGACTTGGTATGGCGCTAAAGAAACTTGCAGAAGAAGACCCAACCTTTAAAGTTAAGGGCGACCCCGAAACCGGAGAAACTCTTATCGCTGGAATGGGAGAGCTGCATCTTGAAATTATTGTAGATAGATTAAAACGAGAGTTTAACGTAATGGCCAACGTTGGCCGGCCGCAAGTTTCTTACCGAGAAACCATTAGAGGCAATGCAGACGTTGAGCACAAATACATCAAGCAGTCCGGTGGACGCGGCCAGTACGGTCACGTAAAAATCAGAATGGAACCGCTTGAACCGGGTGGAGGCTTTGAGTTTGTAAACGAAGTTAAAGGAGGAAATATTCCTCAAGAATACATAGCACCAATTGAAAAAGGGCTTAGAGAAGCCTCTACTCGCGGTGTTCTTGCCGGCTACGAAGTAGTAGATATTAAGGTAACCCTTTACGATGGCAGCTATCACGAAGTAGACTCTAGCGAAGCTGCATTTAAAATGGCGGCATCTATGGCCTTTAAGGAAGCTGCAAAGCTAGCTCGCCCCGTATTGCTAGAGCCTATAATGAAAGTTCAAATCATTGTTCCGGAAGCTTTCATGGGAGATGTAACCGGAGATATCAACAGTAGACGTGGACGAATTGATGGAATGGAAGATCGTCCGCTTGTAAAAGTCATTGACGCTTTCGTACCTTTATCTGAAATGTTCGGATATGCAACAAAGCTAAGGTCAATGTCGCAAGGTCGAGGAAACTTTAGCATGGAATTCCATGCATACGAGGAGGCCCCAGCAAATGTTGCTGCTGAGGTAGCAGAGGGCAGAAAGAGATAGGAAAATTCATTGACAATTCAAGTTAAAAGTGTAGGATTAGTTCTACATTTCAAATAAATTAGTAATAAAATTTAGTAAGAAATTAAAAAACAAAAGTATGGCAGAAAAAGAGAAATTTGAACGTTCCAAGCCGCACGTAAACGTTGGAACAATTGGTCACGTTGACCACGGTAAGACCACCCTTACCGCTGCTATTTTGCACATTCTTCACATGAAGGGTTTGGCAAAGGTAGAAAAGAAGGTGGACGAAATTGACGGTGCGCCGGAAGAAAAGGCTCGTGGTATTACCATTGCCCTTTCTCACCAAGAGTACGAGAGCGAAAAGCGTCACTACGCTCACATTGATGCTCCAGGCCACGCCGACTACATTAAGAACATGATTACCGGTGCTGCCCAAATGGACGGAGCAGTGCTGGTTATTTCAGCAGCAGACGGTCCTATGCCTCAAACTCGAGAGCATATCCTTCTTGCTCGCCAAGTTGGAGTTCCTTCTATTGTTGTCTTCCTAAACAAGATTGACCAAGTGGACGACCCGGAGCTCATTGATCTGGTTGAAGCGGAAGTTAGAGAACTTCTTACAAAATACGAATATCCCGGAGACGACACTCCAATCATCAAAGGATCTGCTCTCAAGGCTCTTGAAGCTGCTAGCCCGGACGATGAAGCCGCAAAGCCAATTATTGAGCTGATTGCCGCCCTGGACAGCTTCGTTCCGGACCCGGTTCGTGAAACCGACAAGCCATTCCTAATGCCTGTTGAAGATATCTTCTCAATTGAAGGACGCGGAACGGTTGTAACCGGAAGAATTGAAAGAGGAAAAATCAACGTAAACGACGAGGTAGAAATTGTTGGAATCCGCGACACTCAAAAGACGGTTATTACCGGAGTTGAGATGTTTAACAAACTTCTAGACAGCGGACAGGCGGGAGATAACGTTGGACTTCTTCTAAGAGGTCTTAAGAAAGAAGACGTTGAAAGAGGTCAGGTGCTTGCAATTCCAGGAACTGTAACTCCTCACACAGACTTTGAATGCGAAATCTACGTTCTTTCAAAAGAAGAAGGCGGCCGCCACACCCCATTCTTTAAAGGATACAAGCCTCAGTTCTACATTAGAACTACCGACATTACCGGAGAAGTAATTCTTCCGGAAGGAACAGAAATGGTTATGCCAGGCGACACCATTAAGCTAAACGTTAAGCTTATCAACCCGGTAGCACTGGAAGAAAAGCAAAGATTTGCTATTCGTGAAGGTGGTAAAACAGTCGGAGCAGGAGTTGTTACTAAGATTACGAAATAGTTCGTAGTTTATAGAAGGATAGTTTATAGAAGGAAGGCTAAGCGTAAATAAGACCAAAAGAATTCTAAAACTATAACCTATCAACTAATAACTAAAGACTAAATTAGGGTATAGGCCAGTCCAATAGGACGAATACCTCAAAAACTAAAGATCATGGCAGCAAAGAAAAAAGAAGAATCAACTAAGCTTAGATTAAAAATCAAAGCTTACGACACCAAGCTTATTGATAGTAGCGCTAAGCAAATTGTTGAAACCGCAAAGCGTCATGACGCTGAAGTAAGAGGGCCTATTCCGCTTCCAACTCAGTTCCACAAGTACACAGTCAACCGCTCTACCTTCGTTCACAAAGACGCAAGAGAGCAGTTTGAACTAAGAATTCACAAGCGACTCATTGATATCGTAAACCCCAGCCACGAGATTATTGAAAGCTTAAGCAATCTAAATCTCCCAGCCGGAGTAGACGTTGAAATTAAAATGCTCTAGTAGATGCCTGCCCCGTGGATGCCAGCGCTTGCCGCTGTTGCAGCTTTACGGGGTGGAGATAAAAATGCTCTAAGCGCGGATCTGCACGCGGATCCAATAAGACACTCCGCAAATCTACACGCGGATCTATCAAAAATTCTCGCCCAAAAGCGAGAATTTTTGATATAATCCAAAGATGAAAAACATAGTAATTATTGCGCTACTAATAGTAGTGCTGGGCCTTGGCGTGTGGATTGGCGCCAGCTCTGATGACCTAGCCCTTAAGGATGGTCAAGACTCTGAAACAGAAGAGAGCATAAATATTAAAGAAGATTTAGAAGCCAATTCTGAAAGATCTTACGGCAGCGCCGTTATTACAACAGACGCAAACTATCGCTATATCAGCTCAGATGGTTTGCCAAACCATGAAACTGGCAATTTCCCCAATGCTGGAAATCCAAATAGCATTAGCGAACAGGACCATGACTTTAAAGTGGCGCTAAATCCGGAATACAAGGTCACCGCCACTGCGGTGCAGCTCCCCGGCGTAGCTTTAAACGGCATACCGATGGAGCCTGGAACAGCAGAGGCCTTTAGCAACGATCCAAGCACAGGATGGGTAAGCGAGGCTTTTGTAGATGGTGTGGGAGGCCTTGGCATAGATTGGTCTAACGCCCACGTTCAGCCAAACGGAACCTACCACTATCACGCAGTTCCACAGGGCCTGCTTGAAAGTGCACTTGAAGATCAAGAAGGGGATTTAATCCACCTTGGCTGGGCCGCAGACGGCTTTCCAATTTATTACAGCCAAAGCAACTCTTACTCTCCTAGCTATCAGCTTAAATCCGGAACCCGCCCTAGCGGCCCAGGCGGAACTTACGATGGGACTTACACTCAAGACTTTGAGTACCAAGAAGGGCTGGGGGACTTAGACGATTGCAACGGCATAGAAATAGATGGCCAGTATCTATACTTAATCACAAGCGAGTTTCCCGTTATTTCTCGCTGCCTACACGGTGAGCCAGACCCAAGTTTAGCCAGTGGCCCTGGCCCCGGCGCTGGAGCTCCAAGCCAACAAGGCCCTTCACAAGGAAGCAGACCCCCAAGACGCTAAGCTCAAAAATCTCAGACATTGAACGCCTGCCCGCCTCTGGAGGGGCCGTCCAATAGCTTAGATTTATCCCTGGGTTATCCCTGGGTTATCCCAGGGATAACCCAGGGATACGGGTTATAATAAACCCATGGGAAGAAAAAAAGTAGAAAACCGCAATACGCGCAACCTGCAAAAGTCTCGCGGCAGCTATTCCATCAGCCTGCCAATAGACTTTATTCGCTCGCTGGGCTGGCAGGAGCGGCAGAAGTTGGTAGTGAAAAAAATCGGCAAGAAGCTTCAAATAGAAGACTGGGAAGCGTAAGGCAGTTGACAATTGCTTAGTAATGTATATACTTATGTGTATACATTTGATTTTTTTATAAATATGGAAAAAAGAAAGGTTCAAAAATGGGGGAATAGCTTAGCCATAAGATTGCCCAAAGAAATCACCCAAAAACTCCGTCTTAAAGAAGGTAGCCCTGTTGCAATTGATGCTTTGGGAAATAAAATGCAACTTCGTCCAATTCAAAGCAAAAAGGAAAATTTAGACGATCTGCTTGAAGCCATTACGGATGCAAATAAGCATAAAGAGGAGGGCTGGGGTAATGCACAAGGGAAAGAAGCATGGTAAGCAAGAAGCCAAGGGGCTATATTCCCAGAAAAGGAGATATTGTATGGCTCACTTTTAATCCTCAAGCAGGACACGAGCAGAAGGGCAGGCGCCCAGCACTGGTAATTTCGCCCCAAAACTACAATCAAAAAAGCTCCTTAGTCTTAGTTTGTCCAATAAGCTCAAAGATAAAGGGCTACCCTTTTGAGGTGGCGGTGGAAAAGCTGAAAATATCCGGTGTTGTGCTCGCCGATCAGATTAAAAGCGTAGATTGGAAGGCAAGGAAAGCTAAAAAAATTACCACAATACAAAAAACATCACTTGATGAAGTTCTACGCTTAATCATACTATTGATAAATAAAAATTCCACATAGTCAGATAGTTGAACATCCGCCCACAAAATCTCCGCTATTGGACGGTCGTCCAATAGCGGAGATTTTTAAAGTTTGTTCAGGAGTTCCACTATCCTTTCCTCAAGCCCGTCTGTTTTTGTGTTGTCGCCAATAAGATTGTAGAGCGGAGTACCAAGTTTTTCTGAAACACTTTGCGCTTCTTTTAGCTCCTCCTTTTGCATCAGCTCCAAAAAATCTTGGCCGTAATGGTAGTCGTCTCGTTTCTTAAGCCTTTCATGAATAACGCTTACATCCTCCGTAAGAATTACAAAAAGAATTGGATTTAGCTTTTCAAAATACGAAAAGGGAGGAAGCTCAACGCCATCTTCAGTTTTGTTAATAAAACTGAAGTGTCCGTCAAACAAGTAGAGCTTGCCCGCCTCAATTCGCTTCAGCGCCTCATCCGCAATCAGCCCTTGGTTGTAGGCTAAGTCATCATGGCTGTATTTTGTAGCTCTTTGCACGCTGGGGTCTGCATCAAAAAGAAGCTGGCTCGCTCGCATATATCCAAGCCGGCTATCCATTTCCAAAAGCGCGTTCGCCACAGTGGTTTTGCCAACCCCGTAGATCCCACCAATAAATACAATGTTGTTCATAACAAAAAGTATATAGGATTTAGAATTTCGGAGCTAGTAAAAACGTCAACAGCCAAACTGGTTAACTAGGTGGTTAACCACCCTTCATTCTTCTCCCCACAATCCCACTGTGCCGCGGCACAGCAGGATTGTGGGTACTTATCCAGCAATTTCTCTGCTTTGTAAGTTTGGAATTTGCCTATTTACTCTAGAACAAATACTATTAAGCAAAAATGCAGGCGCATAAAATTCAAGCACTTAGTTTAGATAAAAACGAGTTGTACGAAATTGTAGGGGCTGGTTAAATCATTATTTCTATGAACAAAAAACCTAAATTAATTATCGTGACCGGACGTCCTGGG
>JAUYME010000073.1 GCA_030699515.1 bacterium | reverse complement strand
CATATCAAAACGTTTCATATTGTCTTCTGAGCCAAAATGAATCCTTGAGAGAATTTTTGAAAGCTCGGTTTTCCCAACACCGGTTGGACCAACAAAGAGAAAGCTGGCGATTGGCCCGGAGCTCCTTGAAAGTCCGCTTCTATATTCTCTAAGTGCAGAAGATACTGCCTTTACGGCTTCGTTTTGGTCTATAAAGGTTTCGTGGATTTTTTCTTCTAGCTTGAGCAGGGCATTCCCCTCTTCTTTGCTGCTGGTTCTTAGCGGCACATTAATGCGTTTTTCCGCAACATCTAGCACATCGGAGGCGGTGAGGCTGCGTTTACTTTTCTCCAGAGCATCGGCAACGCTTTCTTTTAAAAGATTTTCTGCATTTGAAGGCAATGGTGTTTGATGGAAATATTTATGAGCAATTTCTACCGCCTTTTTAACCGCAGAAAAACTAATGACTATATCGCTACTGGATTCAATCATTAAGCTTTGGTAGCTAAGGTAGCGCATAGCTTCTTCTTGGCTAATTTCTTCCACTCTAATTGCTTCAAAACTTTGCTTAAAGTTGCTGTCTTCTTCTACATAGTGAGCATATTCTTTAGGATAGGTGGCGCCAATTACGGAAAAGCTTGCATCTTTAAGCGCCGGTAATAAAACATCTGCGCCGGAAAGGTGCATTTCTCCTGAAGTTTTTAAAAGATCGTGAATTTCCGGAATATAAAGGATAATATTTCCGGCCAATCTAATTTCGTTAACAATTCGGGTAATGCGCTCTTCCAGCTCTCCGCTTGTTGCAGATGAGGCCAGTGCGCCAATATCTAAAGCAACGAGACGCTTGTCAAAAAGAGCCTTTGGAACTCTGTCTTTGCTTATTTGAAAAGCGAGGTGATAAATAATTGTTTCTTTGCCTACTCCGGGTTCGCCAATAAGGATGGTGTTTGCGTTTGTGCCACGGGACAAAACATCTATTAAGCGATCGTAGGTTTGAGCATGCCCAATTAGAAATCCTTCGTTTTGGCCCCTAATAATGTCTGTAATATCTGTGCTGAACTGATCTAAGGTGGGGGTTGGCCTAGCTGTCCAAGCGCGATTCATTCTCTTCTCGCGAATTTTGTGGGTTTTGGCAAAGAAAGCTTTTTTGTTTTTAACTTTTCGTCTTGAAAGGATAAGGGCATTTTCCAAATCTTTTGCCTCAATATCAAAAAGAGCATAAATTCTTTCAATGGAGGTGTTTTTCACAGATCCCAGCGCTGCCATTAGATCTTCCGGGCCAATATCTTTGTCGTAGTGAGCGAGGCTGTGCTGAAAGGCTTCCTTCACTACAGTTTCAATTGCGCGAAGGGTTTCACTTTGCTTTGGCTTATAGCGTTTAAATTTGTTCAAGTGCTCTTCGGCTTTGGCAATAATTTTTTCCGGACGAATTTCCAGCCTAGTAAAGGATCTTTGAATTTTCCCCTGACGAAGAAGCAGAAGGAAAAGATGAATTTGCAAATCTCCACCCAATAGAAGAGTTCTGGTTTGAGCGGCCTCTAAAAGCTTAAGGCTTTTTGGGTTAAGAAAGTCGGAAATATTTTTTGCTCCTTTCTTTTCTTCAACTATTTGAAAAGCTGTTTTTTCTACAATTTGTTTGAGGGTGCTTTTAGCTTTACCAACTTGAGCCGTCCTATCAACTAGAAAAAGTAAAAGGAGGATGGCAATAGCGTTTAGGAACTGACTATCGGAAAGAAAAAAGACCAGGGCAAGGCTTAAAGAGCCAAGATAGAGTGCGTAAGAGAGGAGGCGAAAAATAAAGCGCTCCAGTCCGGAAAGTTCTAGATACTTATTGCTGAAATAAAATTTCTTCATTCTATTGTGCCGGCTATAAATTTAAAGAAAGCCCCCAGGCTACTATAAGGGCCGGCAGGGTCGCCCAAGCTAAATAAATAGCTATGGCAAGAAACACAATGGCAAGATAGGCAATTAAGCCAATTGCTATTCTAATTAGCCTAAAAATAAAGCCCAAAATATGGCCGGTGATACTTTTATCCCCGTACATTGGCACAAATAAATGTTTGACGCTTATTTTGATTGCGATTTTCCTGTCAACTTGTTCAAGCGCAATAATAGTCGCATGGAAAATATTTCGGAAACTACCTGCGTACCAATGGTGTAGAAAGCTGTAAATTCGGTATAGAAATCTTTCGCCAATGTGGGCTAAAAGTTGCATAAAGCTTAGCTCTCTAGCTCCTCTATAGTAATTAGGCCGGTTGGGAAATTAGACTCTGCATCGCCAAATCCGCAAGTTCCGGCTTTAGTGAAGATAAATGAGTAGCTTTCGTTTTGTAGAATTTCACGAGGAGCGCCAAATCCTTGGCAGGCAAATTCATCGCTTTGAGAAACCAACACCGGTTGATGCTGGATATTGTCTCTGTTGATAAAAGTAACTGTGTCGTAACGGCTAATGCTTAACTGCTCGGGAACGAAACCTTTATTACTGATTTCAATACTATGCACTGTGCCCTCCTCTATCAATTGGGATTCCTCTTCTTGGCTGAACTCAATGCTTGGAGTACCGAAATTAAATCCGGTGAAGTGCGGTGAGCGGATATACCAAATGGCAAAAAGCAAAATACCAATTATCAGTAGCAGGCCTAAGAATACGTTCCCTTTTTGATTCATTTTTACAGTTAAACTTAATTTAAGTATACAATATCCCCTGCTTTTACGGTCTTTTTTACCTTAACGCCAATTTCTTGGCCCTTTTTTGCGCTTTTGATTTCCTGGTGATTGAACTGCATGGAAGTTAAGCTGTGCTTGAAGCTATTTTCTCCTTCAAATTTTAATTCTTGCCCAAGTTTTATTGGCCGCTTTAGAAGAATTATAGCCACTTTAATTTGGTCAAAATAATGAGTTACCCTTCCTGCCAGTTTTTTCGGCTCTTCTTCCTTTGCGGGACCCTTGCTTTTTGCGGCCGGCTTTTTAACAGCCTTCTTTTTCCTTATCCTTAGCTTTTCCTTTCTTTTCCTTGTAGGTTTTCTCTTTTTTGTTGTCACCTTCTTTGCTGAAGGCTTTTTCTTCTTTGCTTTCTTTTTCCTTCTGCTTAAAATCTGCGCCTTCCCTCGCCTCTTTTTGCGTAAAAAGGCCGGAACTTTTATTTCGTCTTTTTCCTTCATTTTTGTTTTCCTATCTTACTGTTTGTAGGGAAATCCGTCTCTGGCGTAGAGCTTTTTGTCGGCATGAGAAAGCTCTTCGTTTTGCCGCATAAGCGGAAGCAGTTTATTTAAAAGTTCTTCGGGGGTTTTGGCAAATACGGTTTTACCGTATCCTCGTCCGGCCTTTTGTAAGATTTCTCTAATCATATCCGCAGTTCCTCCACTGCCTTCAAGCACCCCGCTTGGTTTTCCGTCTTCAAAAGCGATAGTGAATTCGTGCAAAGTACCGGTTCGCCCGCAAATTGTGATAACCGCATCGGCTGACCTGGTAACCATTAGGTCTCTTCCGCCATAATCAAAACCGCTATAGACGATAACATCATGATAGTCAGTTGGCAGTCTATAGGTTTTGATGTGCGCTATTTCAGAGGCAGCAGGTGAAAAACCAATAACCATACCCCCGGCTTCCTTTGCTCCTTTTGCCGCCCAATAAGGAATACCAACTGTAGCGCCGGTAACAAGTACCATACCCATTTCAGCAATAGCCCTGCCGGTTTTTTCTGCCATCTGGATTGCATCTTTGCTGCAAATTCCGGTTTCCGCCGCTCCGGAAACGCAAATTTTATACTTTAAATGATCTCTTGGCAGAGTTTTGTTCATTGCTTTATTTAAATCCAAAAGAGCGTTGCGCTTTTTCTTTGTTTTCTTCTTTGCCATGTACTATTTATTATAACTCAACTGTCTGCCCGTGCTGGGGTACAACTGCGTCAAAGCCATGAACTTCTCGCATGGCTTTTGCCAGCGCTTTGCTGGCTGGCTCTTCTCCTTGAACCACAAACATTTTCTTTAGGCTTCCTTTTAATGGCTCCGCCCACTTTAATAGTTGTGATTGGTCTGCATGGGCGCTGTATCCGCCTATAGCTTTGACTGTGGCGCGTACAGAAACATTTTGGCCAAGAATTTTTACTTGCCTAGCCCCTTCCAGCAAGTCTCGGCCAAGCGTATTTTTTGCCTGATAGCCAAAAATTAGAAGAGTACTGGCCGGATCGGGCAGATAATTTTTTTCGTGATGCAAAATTCGTCCACCGTTGCTCATTCCGGAGCCGGCGATGATAATTTTGGGGCCTTTTACGTTTCGTATTGCAATTGATTCCTCCTTCAGGAGGGTTTTTTTGAAATGAGGAAAATCAAAGATTTTTTCTGCCGTTGCGAAACGGTGCTGAAGCTCTTCTTTAAAGTATCCGCGGTATTGGTTGTAAACATCGGTTAGTTTTATGGCCAGCGGGCTGTCCAAAAATATTGGCACCTTTTCTATCTTGTTTTGCTCAAAGATATCTCTTAGCTCCAAGAGTAGAGCTTGGGTGCGCGCCATAGAAAAGGCAGGAATCATTAGCGTGCCGCCCCTTTTGATTGAATTTTCCACTACCGCCTGAAGTTTTTGCCTTCTTTCTTTCAGGTCTTCGTGAATTCTGTCTCCATACACTGCCTCAATTAAACAATAGTCTGCCTTACAGGGCGCGGCGGGCGGGCCAATCAGCGGGGCCGGGCTGTTGCCTAAGTCGCCGGAGAAAAGAATAGTTTTGCCTTCGGCTCTAATTTCTATGCTGGCACTGCCAAGAATGTGTCCGGCACTGTGAAGCACCGCCACAGCGCCGCTTTTGCCAATTGGCATTTCCTCTTCGTACTCCACTCCCTGCCATAAATCCATTAGTTTTTCTATGTGGTGTTCGTCGTAAATTTTGTCTCTCTTTTGTTTTTCCGCTTCTCTCTCTAAAAGGTTTTCAGAATCAAAAAGGAGATGCTTGGCAAAATCTCTGGTTGGCGGAGTGGAGTAAACCTTGCCCCGAAAGCCATCTTTTACAAGCTTTGGGGCACGCCCGCAATGGTCAATGTGGGCGTGGGTGATAAAAAGCTCGGAAATTTCTTCCGGGTTGTATGGAAAAGGCTCAAAGTTCTGTTTTTCGCAAAAATTACAGCCTTGGATAAGACCGCAATCTATAAGAATTTTTCTCGTTCCGGTTTTACCTGTCTGCGTGCCACGCACAGGCAGGCTGGAACTGTCTTCAAATTCGAGCAAGTAATTTGCTCCGGTAACAGATTGAGCACCACCATAAAATGTCAATTTCATCCCGATAGTATTAACGTGCGGGACAAGCCCCGCACGATTACTCACGGGACACGTACCCTAAATTGATAATGCTTTTATTTTAGCAGAACTTGAGCACATCAAAGAATGAAGAATGAGTGCCTTTGTTTCCGAACGTATTTGCTCTTTGGCACAAGTGAGGAAATAAAAGTACTCATGCTTTTCCGGCATTTAGATCAAACAATTCTTAATTATCTCCTTCTCTGACCACGGAAGCTTAGAGCCCTTGGGGCCGTAGAAGTAGTTTTGGCTGCCAATTCCGGTAATTATTACAACATCCCCTTCTTTCGCCTCCTTGATTGCTTGTTCTATTGCCTCTTTTCTATCAATTATTACCTTCGCTTTGTCCGGATTTTTCATACCTTGCTTCATTTCTTCAATAATTGTTTTTGGATCTTCATCATAAGGATCTTCACTGGTAAGAAATATTTGCTGGCAGTACTTTTCGGCAATCTTTGCATGCTCTGGCCTTTTCCATCTATCTCTCCCTCCTCCGGTAGAACCTAAAACTGCAATTAAATTGCTAATTTCTTTTGGATGTTTAGCTCGCAAAAAGCTATAAACGGCCTCCAGCGAGCCTGGAGTATGGGCATAATCTAAAACAACGCTAATTAGTGCCCCGCTTGCCTTGCTTTTGCCTGTAAAGGTTTCCATTCTGCCCGGCACACCCTTAAAACCTCTAAGAGCTTGGTGAATTGTTTCCCAGCCAGCGCCAACACTTTCAGCAATTGCGGTGGCTAAGGCGGCATTGCTTAGATTAAAGTTGTTTTCAAACCAGGGGCCCAGATCGTTATAGCCGTTTAGCCTTTTATTTAGAAGCCAGCTGCCACTGAAGTCCACCACCTTGCCCTTCATTGCTGCGGCTGCTTGAAAGGCCTGGGCTTGCTCATCTTCCAGGTTGATAAAAAAGAGTGCTTTTGTTTTTCTTTTTTGATTTGCAACGTAGCGGAAAAAATTCACTTTGGCCTGCTTATAGTTTTCAAAGGAGCCGTGAGACTCAATGTGCTCTGGATGAAGGCCGGTAAGAGCGGCTGCATCATAATCTATGTGCTTGTGGCGGTTTTGTACTACGCCCTGCGAAGTTACTTCCACAATTGCATATTTGCATCCCGCTTTGGCTGCTTGATGCAAGAAGTGTTGGATGGCCATTCTACCCGGCATTGTATTTGCATTCTTTTTTTCAAAAACTTGCTCACCAATGCGCTTTTGAACTGTTGAAAGAGCGGCGCTTTTTTTGCCGGCAGATTCCAAAATGTTGCCTAAAAGCTCTATGGTGCTGGATTTGCCCTTGGTGCCGGTAATTCCGATAACAAAAAGTTTTCTAGATGGATTTTTGTAAAGTTTAGAGCCAATCCAGGCAATGAAGGGATGCCATAGTTTATTTTTTAGATACTGCATTACCTTAATGCTTTTTTGTTTGCACTCTTTAGTGCTTCCTTTAGGCGCTCGTTAAAGCTGGTGATTTTGGGATCAATTTTAGAGATAACTTCTCTGGCATCATTTTTGCTGTAGCCAAGGCTTACCAGTGTTTCCACAAGATCCATGTCCGACTCAAGCAGGCTGACGGTTCTGGCCCCATCCTCTACCCCAAGCTTGCCTTTTAGCTCTATGGCAATGCGCTGGGCGGTTTTTTTGCCAACTCCGCTGGCTTTAGAGATAAGTTCGCTTTTGCCTTCGTTTATAGCGGCAACAAGAGACTTGTAATTTGCCACACTCATAATATTTAAGCCGGTTTTTGGCCCGACTCCGTTAACGCTAATTAGGGCTTCAAAAAGCTCAAGTTCTTCTTCGCTGGTAAAGCCAAACAGTTCAAGGGAGTTTTCCCGAACGTGCAAATAAGTAAAAACTTGAACTTTGTTTTTCAGTTTTGGCAATTTCTGCAGCGAACTTTCCGGCATTGCCACCTGAAAGCCGATTCCGCCTACGTTAATTACGGCAAATTCGGATGTTTTTTTAACCAGTTCTCCGGCTACGGTGTAAATCATTTTGTTAGACAGTTAGACTATTAGAGGGTAGACATTAGACGCCAAACAGGAGGCTGTCATTGTTAGAGTACTAGAAAGTGGGCTGCTAGACAATTACGAAAGAGAGGGTGTAGGGGGTAAGATAATTTCCAAGTTACACCAATTGCTCCAATTTCCAAAAGAATGCCTAAGGAAGGCAAAAAATAGGGGTATGGGGGAGGTCGGCTCTCTAAAGGAGATCCGACCTCCAAGAGTGGCCTTGGTTTTTATTCTTTCTTAGAAAGGACAAGTTAAATTCAAATAGGAAAGTTTATAGATCATGGGTTGTAGTGAATAGTAGCAAGAGGGTTGCGTTTTTGGGTTCCCTATTGTAATATCGTTGAACTAAAAGATGCCAAATATTAAAGCAGCAAAGAAAGACTTAAAGCAAAGCAGAGCTCGCGCCGCTGTTAATTTGACTAAGAAAAAAGAGCTAAAGGAGACCATTAAGGCTTTTAAAAAAGCGCTGGATTCAGACAAGGCAAAAGCGGGCGAGATGATTTCTGATATTTTTTCCAAACTGGATAAAGCCGCAAAGAACAATTTAATTGCAAGGAATAAGGCAGCGAGATTAAAAAGTAGGCTATCAAAAAAACTCGTCACATAGACGAGTTTTTATTTCAAGACAATACTTAGGAGCACTTCGGGGTAGTCTAGCTTTCCACTCTTGATTGCGATGTCGTAGTTGGCCATTGTTGGCTTTTTGTCCGGGCTGGAAAGGGCGGCGATAAGGTTAAAAACTGCGGCCGGTTCTTCGTTTTTTAAAATTTGGTTTAGGATTCCCAGCTTCTCCCCTAGCGGCATTTGCCCTCGCAGAGCATTAACGGCCGGAAAGAAATCCAGCTTGGCAGTTTTTTTCTCTATTTCTTTTGAACCAAGGACGCGTTTTTCTATTTCGTTTGATATTTCCCAAAGGTCAGAACCGTAAAGGGCAATTAGCTCCCCTGCTTCTTCGCTATTTAGCGCGTATTTTCTTTCTTTGGCTTCTTCTTCCAGAAACTTTTGTAGCGAAGCTCCTTCTAGGTTTTTAAATTCTTGAGAAGCGTTTGGTTTTTTTGAAAGAAAGGCGAACTTTGCGGGAAGTTTTTTTTCGGAAATGGCTATGACGGTGGTGTTTTTATCTTCACTTAGGCTTTTAAGCAGTTTGATTGTTTGAGTAGAAGCTTTTTCCAGATTTGAGATTAAGGCCAGTTTTTTTGTGCTAAAAAGGCCGCTGCTTTGCAAAAAGCTTTCAAATTTTTCTTCCTCTTCTTTTAAGAAAAGGTCAAAGTTGGCCACATTGGCGCTTTGGTTTTTATCCTTAAATTGAGCGCTGATTTCTTTTTGCTTTTTTAAGCGCCTGTAGCTGTCGGGACCATGTAAATAAATTAACATACTAGCTTATAGGTTTTAGGTTACCCTTCGACAAGGCTCAGGGCAAGTGGCCTATAGTAGGAAAAGGAAAGCCCCATAAATAGGGCTTTTTTGGAATTTGGTGCTTGATTATTGATTATTTCTTCCGCTTGGTTGCTGCTTGGATCAGGCCCAAGAACAATGGATGGGGCTTTAGCGGGCGGCTTAGAAATTCCGGGTGGGCTTGAGTGCCAACAAAATAGGGGTGCATTTTTTCCGGAAACTCAATAAATTCCATAAGTTTTCCGTTTGGGGAGCTGCCGGAAAAGATAAGCCCTTTGCTTTCTATTTCGCTAATATATTCCGGGTTTACCTCGTAGCGGTGGCGGTGGCGTTCTACAACTGATGATTTTTTGTAAAGCTTTTGGATTTTTGTCCCGCTCTTAAGTTTGGCTTTGTAGTCGCCAAGACGCATTGTTCCTCCGTAATCCTTATTGTCAATTTTTTTTCTTTGCTCGTCCATTATGGCAATAACTGGATAAGGAGATTGTTTGTTTATCTCGGTAGTGTGGGCTCCTTTTAGGCCAACTACGTTTCTGGCAAATTCCACCACTGCCAGTTGCATTCCATAGCAAAGACCAAGGTATGGAATTTTGTTCTCTCGGCAGTGCTGAATAACATTAATCTTGCCATCAACGCCTCGGCTGCCGAACCCCCCAGGTACGATTATGCCGTCACATTCGTTTAATTGTTTAAATGCCCTACTTCCTGTACTAAAATCACCACTGTTTAGCCATTTAATATTAACCTTAACCCCGGCTGCGTATGAAGCATGTTTTACGGCTTCAATTACGGAAATATATGAATCTGTTAAGGTGAATTCCCCTGCCTCAAAATACTTACCAACAATTCCGATAGCGATTTCTTTGCCAGGACGGTCAATTTTCTTGATTAAGATTTTCCAACTGCTAAGCTTTGCTTCTCGTTTGGACATACCGAATTTTTCCAAAATTCTATTGCCCAGTCCATCTTTTTCGAAATTAAGTGGAACTTCGTAAATGTTTTCTACGTTTGGGGCAGAGATAACGTCTGCTTCCTCTAGCCCGCAGTTTATAGCAATTTTTTCTTTCCTAACTTTGTCCATTGGCACTTCGGCGCGTGCAACAATAATATCCGGCTGAATGCCGACTGCATAAGCGCTTCTAACCGCAATTTGGGTCGGTTTAGTTTTTAGTTCACCGTCTTTCTGCAGGGGCAGGTAGCTTACAAGAATAAACAAAGCGTTTTCTGGGCTGCGGTTTTTTAACATTCTGTAGGCTTCCAGGAAAAGAATGTTTTCGTACTCTCCTACCGTACCGCCAATTTCTATTACAACAAAGTCGCTATTGTGATGAGCGGCTGCTTTTTCTATTTTTTCTATAACTGCGTTTGGCACCTCTGGTACAACCTGAACGCACTTTCCTTTGTAGCCAAGATTTCTTTCTTTTTGAATTATTGAAAGGTAGAGGCTTCCAGTGGTCATATAGTCCACTGAATAGAGGTTGATATCTAAAAAGCGTTCGTAGTTTCCAAGATCTTGGTCAGTTTCCAGGCCATCGGAGAGGACAAAGACTTCTCCATGCTCAACCGGATTCATGGTGCCGGCATCTACATTGACGTAGGGGTCAATTTTCATTGCGCTGACAGTAAAACCGCGAGCCTGTAAAATTTTGGCTACTGAAGAGGCGGTGATTCCTTTACCGATTCCACTCATCACGCCGCCGGCGACGAAAATATATTTTGTTTCCTTGCTCTTTTTCATTTTTTATAAAGCCTAAACGGCTTTTGGCAAGTCGCACCGTGCCTAACCGTCAATGCGTCACAGGCTTCTTGCTCTATTTATTTTTTTGGAAGATTTTGGTGAATACATCCTCCCTTCTTTGACGCTTTGGCAGGCAAGGCAAAAGTGCGCTGACCTCCCCCCTAGTCTAATGCGTTTTATAGGGTTTTGGCAACGTTGACAGTTCTTTTTTTCTCTTTGATAAACAAGCCGGACATCTCCGTAGCGGCCTTCTTTGCCGGCTGTGTCGCGGAAATCACTAATGGAAGAGCCCCTTAATTTAATGGCTTTCTTTAGAATTGAGCGAATTGCGCTATAAAGTCTTTTTAATTCTTTATCGCTTAATTCTTTGGGGTTTTGGCGAGGGTGAATTTGAGCTTTCCATAAACTTTCGTCGGCATAGATATTGCCAATGCCGGCAATTAGTTCCGGCCTTAGAAGTGCCTGTTTAATGGTTGGCCCGGATTTTGAAATTATTGTTTTAAATTTTTTAAATGTAAGTTTTGAGCTTAATGCGTCCGGACCAAGGCCTTGGATGTCGGGTAATTTTAAAATGTCTTCTTTTTTGGCAAGAATGGCTTTGGCAAACTTTCGCATATCGGAAAGGGCCAACTGCTTTCCGTCTATAAAAGTAATAATTAAATGAATAAAGCCGTTGTAAGGGTCATTAACAACTTCTTTCGGCCAAATTGGTATTGCCCTTTCTGGTGCCTGCTTTTTGCTTACTAATTGCTTCTTACTACTTGCTACTTGTTGTTTGGCAATCTCCCATTTGCCAAACAATAAATGCCCTGTCATTTTCTGATGTACCAAAAGCGTTTTGCCGCTTTGAAAATGGATTAGAATGTTCTTTCCTTTACGCTCTGCCTCTTTTACTTTTTCGCCAATTAAATCTTTTTTAAATTTGAGGAAATTTCTTTTTGCTTTTGGAAGTTCGTGGTCGCTAAGGCGCAAACCGGGTTTTAGATGATCTTTAATAAGCTTTGGCGCGTCTGTCCAAACGTCACTTACAATCTTTCCTTTAATTTTTTTATTGAGGTCGTTTACAACGGTTTGAACCTCGGGTAATTCAGGCATACAAGCTAGTTTATAGGTTATAGGTTATAGCAAGAAAAATAAAGCTCCCCACAATCGCACTGTGCCGCGGCACAGTGTGATTGTGGGGAGTGGTGTGGTAGGTGGTTAACTAGGTAGTTAAGCACCATAAAGGGCTAAAAAGCCTTATGGATGCTAGGTTAATGTCTGATTGGGAAAAGAATTATATAATATATTCCGTAATATATTACATAATTCTTTCTTTACAAACTTTAGCTTGCTACCAAGCGCCAGGCTAGAAAAAGCGAGGACTTTGCTTTTAAATACGTCGCGCAGGCTGACGAGCCGAGCGTGAAGAAAATTTTCAGCCAGAAAATTATTCTGGTATTTAAAAGTAAAGGCTGAGTGCTACTCCTGTCCGAAATTGCCTACTTCGCGCTGCGGGATAAGGCTTTCGTCTGTTGGTAGAGTAAAGTGGAAGGTGGAGCCGCGGCCAAACACAGATTCCAGCCAAATTTGGCCTCCGTGCTGGCGCACAATGTTTTTGGCGATGTAAAGGCCAAGGCCGGTTCCGGTGCTATCC
>JAUYME010000072.1 GCA_030699515.1 bacterium | reverse complement strand
GGCTGGCGCGAAAAACAGAAAGTCGTAGTCAAAAGAGTCCACGGTGGCCTTTTGATTAGAGATTGGAAAAAGAGATAGCACATGGCCAAAGAAAGAAATCTAACCTTGCTCATTCTGCTCTGTTTTGTTTATTTAATTGTTCTCGCTTTTCTAAACTTTATCCTTTGGCACATCTTTACAGACGGATTTACCTTAGAAAAAGCTGGAAATCTTTTCAAACTTTTCCTTATGTACCTAGTTTACGGAAAGGGCTATCAAATAGTTAAGGCCGAAGCTAGTGCTAAATTAAAGTATTTCCTCCACATTCTAGAAATAGCCATTGCCCTAGCCATTCCTTACTTCCTATATCAAAGCCTAGGCGCTCCGCCTCAATCCGGATTATTCTTTAGCGCCATCGTGGCACTTAGCTCGCTCATACTCATCCGAATATACGATATGATTTTCACCGCATTAGCCAAATGGCTAACCAAAATGCTCGCCACAGGCCGCATCCGGCCTTAGAAAGGCGCTTGCCTTAGAACATTAAATCTTGCCCGCTTGCCCTGAGCATAGTCGAGGGGCTATCCTTAAACTATGTACACCCTCAAAGAGCTCATTGGCTCTATTACCATAATCTTAGTTCTTGTTGCTTACTTTCCCTATTTTTACGATATTTTTAAGGGCAAAACTAAGCCGCACATTTTTTCTTGGTTTATTTGGGCCGTTATTACCGGCATAATTTTTGCTCTGCAAGTAAGCGATGGGGCCGGGCCAGGTGCTTGGTCCACCTTGGGAGTTGCCATACTTGCCTCTGCAATTTTCCTACTCTCATTTAAAAACGGCCATAAGGACATCAGAAAAGTTGACGTTCTTTTCCTAATCACCGCAGTGCTAACCATACCCTTATGGCTACTGGCAAAGCAGCCCGTACTCTCTATTATTCTGCTTTCTGCAATAGATATGCTTGGCTTTCTGCCAACAGTTAGAAAATCCTGGAACCTGCCCCATTCCGAAACTCTTTTTCTTTACGCTATCACCGCCATCCGCCACGCCCTAGCCATTGTTGCCCTCAACGAATACAGCATTGTTACCTGGCTCTTTCCCGTAACCTGGACCATCGCCAACACCGCCTTTTCAATAATGCTCATTACCCGCCGGACACAGCTCAAAAATGCATATAAATAAAGAAATCCCAAAGATAAAAAACCTCCTTAAAATCTAAACCGCGCCATGGTACTATTCGCGCGAATAGTACCATAGAGGGAAAACCTTTACGAAACTGCCAATTTTATTAGCTAAGCCTGGGCTTTTAGGGTATAAAGAGGGAGCAGAATACAGTCCATGGGAGGAAAAACCACTGGAGATACCATGAAGACACTGCTTCTCTTGCTGGCAATCCTCAGTTTTGGCTTGCCAGCCCCCATCGCTCTGGCTCAACCCATCAGAGCCACTGACGTGGTCGCCAACTCCGGCTACTGGTACTACGATCAGGTTCGGCGTGTCTGGATCTGGGTCAGCTGCTGAGGTTGATCCTACAGAGCCGGTTCGGCTCGCGTCTGCCGGGAGCGCCCACGCGCTCCCGGCACACCCATCCATTAGCAAGGAATCTAGCGTTCCAACGTCTCTGATTCAGGGTAAATTATAAATTAATCAAATAACAAAATGGCCAAATCAATCAATTTCAATACTTTCAAAAATATAGGCGCTCTTCTTATCCTTTCCGCCCTTATGGTGGCAATTTTAATTCCAGCAGGAGCTAGCGCAGCTGAAGGCAAAAAAGGCCTTAACGCAGTAAATGTAAAAGTTCTCTCTAAAGATAGTGATGAGCCGATGCCGGAATGGGTAAAGGAGCATATCGTTGGAAGAGAAATGGTAATGCCAGGTGATAATGTACGAGCTGGGCTCGGCGATGATCTGGAATCACCTTGGCACAGCCGTGCAAAAGGGATTATCGATGATAACTGGGTGGACGAGCTAGGTAATACCTGGGAAGAACTCGTTGGCAGTTGGTTCGAAACCTGCAGTAGAGAAACAGACAAAAGAACTGTTGTAGTGTGCATGCAAGAAGCATTTCGCGCTGCAGTTATCCCTATGTTCCAAGATCAGCATGAAAAAGCAGGCAGTAAAGGCGAAGGAACTTTCACCTTGATTAGAAGCATCGGCAACACAGGCGGAGGAACCTTCACGCTTATTAAGCGAGCTGGCGAGGCCCCTGACATTGATATTGAAATAGAGATTCCTGAAAGCAAAGGAACGGTAAAATTCTTTAACGAATCCAAGTCATTCGGCAGGGGAGTTCCGAACATTGTGATCAAAACCAACGGAATTCCCACAGGACACAGAGGACACAGTAGATAAGGCTAAAACAAAGCACATTCTCCCACACATTCCCCACAATGCTGTAATGACTAGTCATTACAGCATTGTGGGGAATTTTTCTTGCCATTTCTCGCCCAAAAAGCTAGGTTTTAGATGATGCTCCCTCATGTGGGGAGCATGGAGAGAAAACATGCCCGGTAGCCACACAAAGCGCTGCGAAACATGTGGGGCTATCATGCCCTACACACCCGGAAAGCCCGCCGTCTGCCCCCTCTGGAGAAGGCACAAGAAAATTCTCACCGAAAGGGAGAAGGAGGCCAAGCGCCACAACCCCTTCGCAGACGGACGCATTCCGCACACAGCCGAAACCTTCGACTGACCCTCCAACCGCGTCCAACCAAGACCCTGCCACAGTCCTTCCGAAGCTTTACGCGAAGGAGGACATCGCGCGGCAGGGTCTTTTTCATTGAAGTCTTTGCTAGAATATAAAAAAGCCTGAAAAATCTTTTTTTATGGCACGTCCCAATTTTCAAAAAGAGATAGCACTGGTAGGTGTACTAAAAAGTAGGCGGGATTTAAAAATCCTACTGGACAACCTTTGGTACCGCATACCCTTAGAGAAAGTGCCCAAACAAAAGTTTAGCCACCTCATTTTCTATCAACCGGCCGAGTTTGGCCGGCAAGGTCAGCGCATTAGCTATTACGGTAAAATAGCCAATTCAAAGGCCTATCCGCGTGAAAAGCTTTTGCCTGATGAAAAGAAAAATCATAAAGCCAAAGACACTTACCTAAAAATAAAGCTTCAATTTGTAAAAAAACTGCGAAAACCCATTAAAAATTTCCCGCCCCGCCGAATTTCTTTCGCACTTATCCCTTTAGCTAACTTGTTTACATCCAAAAACATCCTAGAGCTATACAACGTTCCTCCTACAGAAGAAATTCTGCGCCTAGCCCTGGAAAAAGAGGGGATTAAGCCGGTATGGCAACACTACGTGCTGGGTAAAAACAAGCGCTATCGTCTAGATTTTGCCATTCCCTGCAAACAGGGCAAAGTGGCTATAGAGTGCGACAACAAAAAAGCCCACTCTAACAAACCACAGAAAAAGCGCGATCAAGCTAAAGATAAATATCTGCGCCAACGCGGCTGGCAGGTAGTTCGGCTAAAAGAAGATGAAATTATTTTTAACATGAGAAGTTGCTTAGAAAAAATCCACAAAGCGATTAAAAAGTGCAAGCTAATCGCCGACTAAGCTATTCCCCCCTTCCCTTGCATTTTTAGGTTTCAAGGCGCTAAACTTTTAGTATGGAAAATTTTCAAAATCCGGAAAATCAAAAACAAGAAAAGCTGGCTGTTTTAAGGAAAATTAAACAAAGGCTGGAAGTTTTAGGCGGAGGTAGAAGAATCGTCCTAATTCCTGAAGGAATAAACATTTTAATAGAAGGCGATCGCATTACAGTTTTTGAGAGCATAGACGATCAGTACCTTCTAGAAGAAATTCTAGCGTTCCCCAAAACCGACGAGGATGATTCAAGCCCCTTTGTGTCATACGATGCAAGGTTTTATGGAACTGGAGAAATAAACGAAAAAGATTTAGAAATACTTGAGCAGGTAGGAAAAGAAAAAGGAGTGACCCGTAATGATGATTCACCAGTTACCTTAATTGCACTCAAAAGAATCCAAAAATACATAGAAAGTTAAATTCAAAGGAAATCAAATACCACCGCCTCTGGAGGGAATAGCACCATAGCGGGATTCTGTTGCCATTTTCTGTTCCTATGGTAGGATTGCCTTACAACTGAATAAATTATCAAGAGTGCGAGGAGGGTTCCGGCCCGTTGAATCGCCAGCAACTTGCTCAAACGCAAAGTGCTAAATCCGGCCTTCCCGCCCAAGTTTTTTAAAAAAAATTTAGGCGGGCCTTGAAAGGGGAAGATAATACAAACAATAATTTATCACTCCCTTTAGGAGTGATTTTCATTTATACATGCGTATAGCTAACACCTACACCGTAGAAAGCGTAACCAGCGGACACCCAGACAAAGTTTGTGACCAAATTTCTGACGCAATTTTGGACGCGCTACTGGAACAAGACCCAAATTCCAGAGTGGCGGTAGAAACTTTTGGCTCCCACGGCCTTTTAGTTCTTGGCGGAGAAGTAACAAGTAAATCCAGCGTTAATTACGAAGCAATCGCACGCCAAGTTTATCGCGACATCGGCTACGATGACAGTAATTTAGAAATAATTACTCATATTGCAGAGCAATCTCCGGATATTAGCCAGGGCGTAGATACCGGCGGAGCGGGCGACCAAGGCATAATGTATGGCTTTGCCACCAGCGAAACAGAAGAAATGCTTCCAAAAGAAGTTGTTTTAGTGCACGCACTGGCCAAGGGCCTGGAAAACTTAAGGCGAAACAAAATAAATTGGCTTAGGCCCGACGGCAAAACCCAAGTAACTGTAGAAAATGGGGTTATAAGCACCATTTTAGTAAGCACACAGCACAGCGAAGAAGTAAATCAAGAGGAAATTTTTGAAACTCTCAAAGAGGAGCTAATCAAACCAGAGCTAGAAAAAATGGGAATAGAATTAGAGCAAATAAAAATTCTGGTAAACCCAACCGGCAAATTTGTCCAAGGCGGTTTTGATGCCGATGCAGGACTAACTGGAAGAAAGATAATGGTAGATACATATTGCGGCCTAGCACCTCATGGCGGGGGAGCCTTCTCCGGCAAAGACGCCAGCAAAGTAGACAGAAGTGCAGCCTACATGTGCCGCTACGTTGCCCGCCAACTTGTAAACGCTGGGCTCGGCAATCAAGTTTTAGTCAGCGTGGCCTACGCCATTGGGAAAGCAGAGCCACTGATGGTAGAAGCAGTCAATGCAAAAGGGGAAAGTCTGGCAAGCCATGCTAGAAAATTTGATTTCCGCCCCAACGCAATTATTGAAAAGCTAAAACTCAAAACTCCAATTTTTCGCCAAACCAGCACCTACGGCCACTTCGGAAAAGCCGGCCTACCCTGGGAAGAGTAAAACAGCATTATTTGTTATCATTTAAGTATGGCCAACGAAACACAAGTTCCAAAATCTCCGCCCGCACCAGAAGTGGCTTTGCGCACACTTTCATCCGATGCAAAAAGTATTGCAGCTGGCGAAGTAGACCCACAACCACAGCTGGTTAGCCCAACCCCTATCAGCAATCAAGGGAGGATTATAGACTCCAGCACCTCGGAAGGCAGCGAAGAAGGCCAAAGCTCTCAAAAGCGAAGCACGGGAAAGAAAATAATCCTTTGGTCTCTTGCCATCATCCTAATTTTGGCAATTATTGCCGTAGTAATATTCTGGCTTCTACCAAAACTCTCTAGCGGCTCAAACGTAGAAGTTACCACCCCCACCCAAGAAAACTAGCTCTAGCCACCACCTTTACATACCCACCCACGTCCTCCCACTAATTTCACTCCCCACAATGCTGTGATGATTGATCATCACAGCATTGTGGGTGGCCAAAAAGCACATCTCCTAAAAACTGATCCTGCCGTATTTTGTCCGCCTGTATCGCTTTGGGACTGACTTTTCTGCCTTTTTATCTAGATATCGCAAAGTTTTTTCTCGGCGCTTTTCAATAATTTCTTTAAATCTTTCGTTGTAAGGAAGGTAGTGACTTTCCTCTGCCGCCTTCTTAACGCTGCTTATAGTTTGCGTAGACATCCCAAGCTCTGTACTTATGTCGCGGTGCTTGTAGCCTTCGTTAAGCCTTTTGCATGCAACCACTCTTTGTATTAACTTAAGGCGGTCTCCTTCTGGGAGGAAAATCTCGAAAAATTTCTCTAACTCCTTTTCAGATTTAAGGGTGGATAAGTGTTTTAAGATGACTGCCCAATGAGTTTTATCCCATCTGTCTTTATATGGTTTCCGCCTAATGACCGGAAAGTTTGGAAGTTTCATAGTTTCCCCTAGTAATAAAAATCAAAATTTTATTCTTAAATTAAGTCTACCACAATGCTGTGATGATTGATCATCACAGCATTGTGGGTGGTCTCGTCTTGCCTACTTCCTACCTCCTGCATCCTATTTATCCTGAGCTTGTCGAAGGGCATCCTACATCCTATTTTCTGCGTTTTCTCTTACTCTATAGCCAAAGGCTTCAGAAATATGGTCTTTGCTGACTTGTTCGATGCCTTCCAGATCTGCAATGGTTCTCGCCACTTTCAGTATGCGGTAGTAGCCGCGCGGGCTGATGAAGTTTGCATCAAACATTTTTCTTACCAAGCTTTCGCTCTCACTATCCAAGGCTACAAATTTTTCTATTTCTTTAGAAGATAAATCCGCATTTGTTATCGCCCTTATCTTATTTTGCTCAAATCTTTCCATTTGCATTGCCCTAATTGAAGCAACTTGGTTCCTAATGTCAAAACTACTGGAAGAACCGGCATCTTCCCGCCTTAGCTTTTCTATCGCCACTCGCGGAAGTTCAATTTGGATATCAATTCTATCCAAAAGCGGCCCTGAAAGCTTCTTCTGATAGCGCAAAATCTCGTTTGCACTGCATTTACAGTCTCTTTCCTCGTCCCGGTAAAAGCCGCAGGGGCAGGGATTCATAGCGGCCACTAAAATAAAATTGGCCGGAAACTCCAGGTTTCCTCGCACCCGAGAAATTAAAGCGCTACCGCTTTCCAAAGGCTGGCGAAGCGCCTCCAAAAGATCCCGTCTAAATTCTGCCACCTCGTCCAAAAACAAAACCCCCCTGTGAGCCAAACTAATTTCTCCGGGCCGCGGATTTTGTCCTCCGCCCATCACCGCCACCGCACTGGCCGTTTGATGCGGAGCTCTAAAGGGCCGTATTGCAATGTATGGTCGTCCATTTAAAAGCCCCGCGCTGCTGTAAATTTGCGTCATCTCCACCACCTCATCTATGTTTGGCACAGGCAAAATGGAAGAAAGTGCTTGAGCCAGCATTGTCTTCCCCGTTCCCGGAGGCCCGCTCATTAAAACATTGTGCCCGCCGGCTGCCGCAATTATTAAAGCCCGCTTCGCCCCTTCCTGGCCTTTAACGTCAGAAAAATCTACTTTTTCGCCAAGTTGAGAATGAGAAATTTTTGTTTCCTCCTGCTGTTTAATAGCTGCTCGCTCTTCAATGTGATTAATCAGCTCCATTAACGAAGAAGCCGGAATGACCTCAAGCCCCGGAACCAGCGCTGCCTCAGCTGCATTATCTTTTGGCACAAAAATTCGCCTTTTCCCAATGCTTTTTGCCAGCCTAGCAATATTTAAAGCTCCCTGAATCGGCCTTATCTTACTATCCAAGCTAAGCTCTCCGATAAACAAAGAGTTCTCGCTATCAAAATCTTTGAGCTGGCCGGTTGCCATTAGATAGGTAAGGGCAATTGGTAAATCGTAATGGCTTCCGTTCTTTTTTAAATCTGCCGGAGCCAAATTTACAATAATTTTTCTGTTCTCTCTGTTTGGCGCGGTAACTCCAATGTTTTTCAAGGCAGAATTTACTCGCTCTTTCGCTTCGCTAAGAGCTTTGTCTGCCAGCCCCACAATAGTAAAAGTGTGAAGCCCTACATTTACATCTGTTTCCACCTCTACCAGCCTTGCATCAATACCCTCAAGCTCGGCCGAGTAGAGTTTTGAAACAGAAGAAGCAGTCATAGCTATGCTTCCTTTATGTGTGCTTTACAATATTTCGCTTCCGGATTTACAGAAAGCACCTCCCACTCAATATCTTCACTGCCTTCTTCACATTTCCCGTAAACACCGCGATCAATTTTAGACAAAGCGGTAACTACCGCCTCATGACGCCCTCGCAACTCATGAGCCGCACCGCGGTTTGTACTTAGCTCTTCCGCTTCATCCGCCTCCGTGTCTTCATCGTAGCCTTCATCACCCGGCCCCAAATCAACCGGGCCTTCCAGCTTTTCAATTTCGCCCTCAAGCATCGCTCGAGTTTCCGCAAGCTTTGCCTTTGCTTCTTCAATTTGTGATTCGTTTAATGTCATAACTTTATACTCAAAGTATAACAAAAGAGAGGGGATAGGGGATAGGGGAAGAGGTAATAGGTTGTAGATTGTAGGATATAGAAAAGAATTATGTTATGTATTATATAATTCTTATTATTACCATTAATAATCAACATCTTCATTTCCGCGTGTAGATCCGCGGCCCCGGGTAACCCCGGGCCAGTCTCGATTTTAATCGGGACGATCCGCGTGTAGATCCGCGGTTTTGCAGAGCAAAACATTATGGCAAGACGTAAAGCAGGGGATGAAAATACCCGAAAACTTTTTAGAACCGGTGGCGGCAACGGCACAGTAGGCGTTACTTTGTCAGCCAAAATGGTTCGCCAGCTTCGCTGGCAAGAAGGCCAGCAAGTAACCGTCAGCCTAAACGGCAAAAAACTTGTTATTGAGGATTGGAAGAAATAAAAAAATTCCCGCTGATTGCGGGAATTTTTTCTTCCTTGCCTTCTATAACCTATCACCTACCCTCTAATAAATAAT